>NZ_JACJEM010000100.1:0-6277 GCF_014164085.1 Pseudoalteromonas sp. SG45-5
GAATTTACTTGCAATAGGCCAGCTATTGACGCGTAAGTTCGCCTTGTTTTCACTGAAAATCTCTGGCTAGAGAAAAATAAGTTTAAATATTATTATGATTCAATATATTAGTAAATATCTTAACCAGAGTTCAGGTTAAGTATTATTGCAAATTAATATAAGCAGCTCAGAAGCGTAATTAAAAAAAAGGCAGCTTACGCTGCCTTTTTTTATTTTTCTTTGCTTGTACCCACTTCAACACGGGTTTTGAGCTTCTGACCTGGTCTGAAGGTCACCACACGACGCGCCGAAATAGGAATATCTTCACCTGTTTTCGGATTGCGGCCTGGTCTTTCTTTTTTATCTCGAAGATCAAAGTTACCAAATCCAGAGAGCTTAACCTGCTCGCCTTTTTCTAGCGCTGAGCGGATTTCTTCAAAAAACGCTTCAACTAAATCTTTGGCATCTTTTTTATTGATCCCGAGCTTTTCAAATAGGTGTTCAGCTATGTCGGCTTTAGTAAGCGCCATATCTAGTCCCTCAACGATGCATTAAACTGTTCGGCCAATTCGGCCACCACGTTATCAACTACTAGATTGATATCTTTCTCTTCGAGCGTTCTATCAACCGCTTGCAGTGTTAGAGCAATCGCCAAACTCTTACAATTTGGCTCAATACCTTTGCCCTTATACACATCGAATAAGTTTAGGTCAACCAATTGATTTCCGCCAACTTTTTCGATCGCGCTCAAAATATCACCAGATTGAACGCTGTCCGCCACTAAAATAGCGATGTCGCGGCGATTTGAAGGGAATTTAGACACCCCTTCTGCCTGCGGTAAATTTCTTTTTTCTATTGCTGACATTTCAATTTCAAAAACAAAAGTTGCGTTGTTGATATCTAACGACTTTTGAGTTTGAGGGTGTAAAGCACCAAAAAAACCAACCTTTTTGCCATCAACATAGATTACTGCTGATTGACCAGGGTGAAGTCCATCTGACTGCTCTGCTTTAATTTCAAAGCGAGTAACATCATTAGTAATTGCAAGTAATGCCTCAACATCACCTTTTAAGTCGTAAAAATCAACATTACGTTTTTCTTCAACCCAATGCTCGCCATTTACAAGGCCTGTTATAACACCGCCAATAACCGGTACTTGGTATACACCATTTTCTGCACTTTCGTCGCTTATAAATTTAAGACCATGTTCGAATAAACGAATACGAGGCTGTTGGCGATTTTGGTTATACGTTACAGATGCTAATAAACCCGGCATTAAACTCACGCGCATTGCCGACATTTCAATAGAAATAGGATGCGGTAATACCATTGCTTTACACTCTGGGTGTAAAATAGCTTGGGCTTTAGGATCTACAAAACTGTACGTGATTGCTTCTTGGTAGCCGCGAGTCACTAACGTATTACGAAACTTGCTAAGCGCAATCGTTGCTTCGTTATGTGTCGTCATTTTAAGTTTTGCAGTTGGCGCAACATTAGGAATGCTGTTATAACCGTAAACACGTGCTACTTCTTCAATTAAGTCTTCTTCGATGCGAATATCGAAACGGTAGCTTGGTACATCAGCACTCCAGCTATCATTTTCTACTTTTACATCAAGGCCTAAACGCGTAAGAATATCGGTTACTTTAGCATCTTCAATATGATGACCAATAACGCGGTCTAAACGTGCACGGCGAAGACGTACTTCAGTTACTTTTGGTAGTTTGTCAGCCGCAACGGCTTCAACTACTGGGCCTGCTTGACCGCCTACGATTTCAAGAAGAAGCGCTGTTGCACGTTCCATTGCATCATGTTGTAGAGCAAAATCAACACCGCGTTCATAACGGTGTGAAGCATCGGTGTGTAAGCCGTAGCTACGTGCTTGACCTGCAATTGCTACAGGATTAAAAAACGCGCTTTCAAGTAATATATCAGATGTTTTATCTGTAACACCTGATTGCTCACCACCAAAAATACCCGCAATTGCAAGTGCTTTGTTATGATCGGCTATCACAAGTGTTGTATCGTTTAATTTAGCGGTATTACCATCTAATAAAACAAGTTCTTCACCTGCGTTTGCACTACGAACTTTAATACCACCTTCAATCGCATTTAAATCAAACGCGTGCATTGGGTGGCCAAGTTCAAGTAATACATAGTTAGTCACATCAACAACCGGATCGATTGAACGTACGCCGCTGCGACGTAGCTTTTCAACCATCCAAAGTGGTGTTTCTGCATCTAGATTAATGCCTTTGATCACACGACCAAGGTAACGAGGACATGCGTCTTCGTTAACTAGCTTAATTGATACTTTGTCATCAATTGTTGGAGTAACCGCAGGGATATCTAATACATTTACGTCAATACTGTTTAAAACACCGACTTCACGAGCAAGGCCTTTAATGCCTAAACAATCACCACGATTTGGTGTTAAGTCAACATCAATAATATTGTCATCAAGACCTAGGTAATCACGTAAATCAGTGCCTACTGGCGCATCACTTGGCAACTCCATAATGCCGTCGCCTTCTTCGCTAATGCCTAACTCAACAAAAGCACAAAGCATTCCGTTTGAAGGTTGACCACGTAGTTTGGCTTTTTTGATTTTAAAGTCACCAGGCAGTACAGCGCCTACAGTTGCAACAGCAACTTTGATACCTAAACGACAGTTTGGCGCACCACACACGATATCAAGTAGCTCATCACTACCTACGTTAATTTTAGTAACACGCAGTTTATCTGCATCTGGGTGTTGTCCACATTCAACAACTTCACCTACAACTACGCCATTAAATTTGGCAGCAGCAGGCTCAACGCCATCAACTTCTAGACCAGCCATTGAAAGCTGTTCCGAAAGAGCTTGCGTATCAATAGCAGGATTAACCCACTCTCTTAACCACTTTTCACTAAATTTCATTTTATTGTTTCACTCTTAACGGAACTGGTTTAGGAATTTTAAGTCATTTTCGAAAAATGCACGTAAATCGTTTACGCCATAGCGCAACATAGTTAAGCGCTCTACACCCATGCCAAAAGCAAAGCCGGTGTATTTTTCTGGGTCGATACCCACAGACTTAAGTACATTTGGATGTACCATGCCGCAGCCTAGTACTTCTAACCACTTACCGTCTTTACCCATAACATCTACTTCAGCTGAAGGTTCTGTAAATGGGAAGAATGAAGGACGAAAACGAATTTCCATATCTTCTTCAAAAAAGTTACGTAAAAAATCATGCAAAATACCTTTTAACTCAGTAAAGCTAACATCAGTATCAACCATTAAACCCTCTACCTGATGGAACATAGGTGTATGTGTTTGATCGTAATCGTTACGGTATACACGTCCAGGTGAAATAATGCGCAGTGGTGGCTGCTCAGTTTCCATAGTACGGATTTGCACGCCACTTGTTTGTGTACGTAGTACTAATTTAGGATTAAAATAAAAGGTATCGTGATCAGCACGTGCTGGGTGGTGCTCAGGAATATTTAGCGCATCGAAGTTATGAAAATCATCTTCTATCTCTGGGCCTGATTTAACTTCAAACCCTAACTCACCGAAAAAGCTTTCTATGCGTTCGATAGTTCGTGTGACTGGATGCAAACCGCCAGCTGGCATAACACGCCCTGGTAGAGTTACATCTATAGTTTCAGCCGCTAGCTTTTTTTCAAGTGCTTTACTTGCTAGCAATTCACGCTTTTCGGTGATAGCTGCTTGCACATCTTGTTTAGCTTGGTTTATAACTTGGCCTGCTTCTTTACGTTCTTCAGGTGCTATTTTACCTAACGTTTTAAGTAAGCTAGTGATTTCGCCTTTTTTACCAAGGTAATTAACCCTGATATCTTCTAACTGCGCTATTTCACTGGCACTGGCTACCGCCTCAAGTGCTTGCGCTAATATGTTTTCTAAGTTCATTCGATACCTGATCTTTCACAGAAGGTGATTGCTGTTAAGTAATAGCTTATGATAACTGAAAGCAGGGTCTAGATTCTAGACCTACTACAGCTTTAACGTTGATTTTATAAAAGGAATTGTTAATTTTCGCTGTGCGGCCATCGATGCGTGATCTAATGTGTCGAGTACATCGAGTAAAGCACGCATATCACGGCTTAAGCGCGTCAATAAAAAACGTGCACATTCATCACTTAATTCAAGGCCACGCATATGAGCGCGCTTAACAAGTGCTTGTGCTTTATCATCATCACTCATAGAGCGAATTTGAAAGGTTGTTCCCCACGTTAGCCGAGATTCTAAATCAGGCAGCGTAATATTAAGCATGCTAGGGAGTAAATCAGCAGTTACTACTAACATTTTACCGGGTTCGTTAAACCGGTTAAAAAAGTTAAATAATGCTTTTTCCCATGCATCATTTCCAGCCACTAGGTGTACATCATCAATACATAAAACATCAAGCGCTTCTAAACCATCTAAAACCATAGGTCCAAAATCAATCACTTCGCGCATTGACAATAACATATTAGATAAGCCACGCTCTTGTGCTTTTATACAGGTCGCATACAAAAGGTGAGATTTGCCTGAATCGCCTAACCCACATAAGTAAGTGTACTGGAACGCTTTTGCTAACTTTAAAAAACTATCCTTTAAATGATTAACCTCTAACGAATCTTCCCCACCGAAATACGATGCAAATGTTTCGTCATCCGGTAGTGTTACCGGCAGTGCCATTTGCATAGGATCTGACGTTAACATTATGGCGTTACCCACTGATACTCTAGACTATTTTTATCAACAACATGGTAAAAGTCGCGTGGATCCTTGTAGTCCTTGAACGAAGATTCAAGTCCTAAACCTTTTTTAAGATCGGTAAGGTTTCCCGTGTGATTTAGTTTAAATTCGACAAACTCTGATGTTTTTCGAACAATTGTAACCTGAGTAACAACACTTAAATTCAGTAGTCTACGTTTCGCACGTTCAATATCAACAAAACTTTGTGTGCCTTTCAATGTTAATGTAGCCATTGCTTGTTCATAATAAGCATTTGGATCAATAGCGTACTCACTTGCAAGACCACGCGCTAGCGTATCAATCATTTGGCTAACTATTTGCTGTTTATCGCCCGTTAATCGATTAGAATCAAATAAATCATCATTAGTAAAGCGCCAATCTAAAATCCAATTTTCGCTATCTGTTTCTTTATACATTCTTGCAGTAATACTGCGCTCAGCACTATAACGTCTAGAGGCTTCTTCTACTGGTTCTGAGAAATTACCCCACACCTCTGGAATACCCACTAAACGTCTGTCTTGTAAATCAAGCAAGGGAACAACTACCGGTAAACCACGACGCCCAGCTTTGTCATAAATTAACTGCTCTAATTGCGGGTAGCTTTCTTGAGTTACTAATTCTCTGCGCCAATTGTCTTCAATACCTAACCATATTGCAACTAACGGACGCTGTACTCCCCATAAAGGCAAGTTAAGCTCTTTAATTAATGCATTGATCTTTCGAGCTTCAAATTTAACCACGAGTTTTAATTGTCCATTTGCTCTCTCGTCATATTCAAATTTGAGCATATAATCGGAAATATCTTTCGTGCGCTGCTGTGCTTGCTTGTTTTGATCTGCAGTTTCGTCACCACTTACTTTCACTAAAACATTGAGCAAAGCTTTACGACTCGCTGCTAATCGGGTGTCTCGACTTTTATCATCTACTTTTAAAATATCTTGATATAGATCAGTTACTTCAACTGCCGAAACAGAAAAACAAAATAAAATGGAGATGGCGCTAATTAATAATCTATACACAGGCTGTTAGTTCTTGGTTTTAAACTATTTTGATCCTAAATCAAAGCCACTAACAAAGCAAAATTATATTTGTTATCCATAGTGGTATGTATAATTTTTTTGAATTATTGATTTGGTTTAGAGAGCTCTGAAGTGCAGTCAGCGTGTTTTTAGCGTAGAGAGTCTTATCCTCCTCCGGCCTAGATGCTAGGTATTAATTTGAGTGTACATTGCGCCCCTACTTTTACTTTTCTGCAGACGTAAAAAAGCCCGACTATTTCTAGTCGAGCTTTCTACAATTTGAAGCCTGGTAATGTCCTACTTTCACATAGCAAATGCTACACTATCATCGGCGCTGTTTCGTTTCACTACTGAGTTCGGCATGGAATCAGGTGGGTCCAAAACGCTATTTTCACCAAGCAAATATTGTGCAAAGAATTAATGACAAGCACGTAGTGCTACCATTTTCTTTGCGCAAGGTGCCTCAACTTTAACGCTACGCGCTAAGAGTCACCTCTTGAATTTGGAAAATATCTGATAATATTTTTTAAGT
>NZ_JACJEM010000101.1:0-5967 GCF_014164085.1 Pseudoalteromonas sp. SG45-5
CACAACTTATCAGTGAGCATTAATCGGGGCATGGTAATCTCGTAAGGTTTGTTTTTGGCGAAGTAAATTATACGAGATTACCGCTTACGCACAAAATTCAAACAAAGATCAACAGCCCCTAGATATAAGGGATTATTCAGTGAGAAAGTACATAAAAAGTGTCATTTTTTTATTTCTTGCAGTTACAAAACTTGCATGCGCAAGTGAAGCTACAACTTTCATTAATACGCTAAAAACTCACTATCAAAATACATCTTCTATAAAAGTATTTTCTTTAACTCATAGCTATCTAGGGCGAAGTGACCCATTCCAGTCTTGGGACTTTCAAGCACCCACTCGATATAAGGCTTTTAAGGTTACGGATATTGATATTAATAATCAGCATTACTATCAAAATGTAGTTCATCTCTTTACTGGCGGCTTATATTTTGACGAAGTACATTTCCAAAATAGTAAAGAAAGTTTGCGTTATGAGCGCAATGGAATTTCTTTAGGAAAAAGTGTAATTAAACAAAACATGAATAGCTTTAACCGTTATAAAAACCTAACTTTAATGAATTTAGACTTCTTTGCTATCATGCCATTAATTAGCGAAACGAATATCGAAGAAAAAATAGAATTTCAACAAGGCTCCCCATCTGGAAAAGTAACATTAACTCATCAAACATCCGAAAAAATAACAATAGAATATGTATTTAACACTAAGCCTTTACAGTTAATATCAATCAACAATAAAAATAGAAAACGAATCTATCTATACGATGATTATAGATATTCTAATGGTTACTATTTCGCCCACTCT
The DNA here is from genome assembly GCF_014164085.1 of Pseudoalteromonas sp. SG45-5. Lineage (NCBI taxonomy): Bacteria > Pseudomonadati > Pseudomonadota > Gammaproteobacteria > Alteromonadales > Pseudoalteromonadaceae > Pseudoalteromonas > Pseudoalteromonas sp. SG45-5. Next base: position 803 of record NZ_JACJEM010000101.1, read on the forward strand.
CTCATTAAGAAATACAATGGGGATACTACACCTAGCTTTATAACAAGAATTGAAAATTTTGAAAAGATAGAACTAATTGAAACAGAAAAGCTAAGGCTTCCAAGTGATTACTACAAAAGTGTATCAGATAATAGCTCAGCTTTAACAACAACATCTATAACCAAAAACCTTTACCTTGTTACAGACGGTTCAGCTTTAAGAAATATACTGTTTAAAATAAATAATAATGATATTACAGTGTTTGGTGCATCAAAAAATAGTAAATCGTCAAATCAAGTTATCGACACAATTAAGCAACGATTCCCAGATAAAAAAATTACTGCGGTCTTTGTTACTCATCCATATAGCGACCATATTTTAGGCCTTCTACCCTTTGTAGAACAAGGTGCCAAGATTTATGCAGACGCTTATACTGTCAAAGCAATAAAGGCTTTTCCTCGATTTAATGACAAAATACATAAATTCAACTTTGAAGAGATTAAAAATAGACAGGTTATTAATAATGTACGCTTTTATGTTTTAGAAAATGCGCGTTCAAAACGCCAAAGCTTCGCTTATTTTGAGCAAGATGGCATCGTATATCAAACTGATTTTTTAGAAGTCGCTTTTGATAACACCATTGCTAATATACTGCCAAGTTACAGTAAACAATTTATAGAGTTTTTGAGAAGTGAAAAATTGAAAGTTAATCGCATTGTGGGTTTTCATCGAAATAATAATATATCGCCTGAAGTTATGGATAGGTCTTATCAAACCAATACTATCTAATGGAGATGAAAAAAGTAATGGAGATGAAAAAAAATCCCTTACAGTTGCTTAAACGTAAAAATAAAAGTGGGTCATCACCACGCGATTATAGCTAAGTTATTTTTCGCTAAGCAAGGCTTTCAATGTCTGCTGTTGGCACAGAACCGCCCGTCGACACTAACTCATAATTGTCCAAAAACGAGTTTACCCGACCGTCCGCTCCTCGCTCAAAGCTGTCTATTTTTGATTATTACCTTACTCCTCTTGCTGGCCGTTAAATAGGCTATGCAAAAAAACTCTAATCTTTATTATTCGCCTACAAAAGAAACAAGGGGGACTTCCACGGAATACCTAATAAATAAGACTAGAGAGGCAGTGTAGCGTTAGCCTTAAACGTGTCAGTTACCCACTGAGTAAGCTTTTTATCGTTTTTTTGCGTTTTTTAACCCACATAGCTTTCGCTGTTGGGTTAATGCGGCAGATTAGCGTTCTGATTGCCTTTATTTGCATGTGCCATAGTCCTATCACCTCAAAAACGATTATGGCGAGTACCACGTCACTAGCGCCATATTTTAGTAAAAATATGTCAACTTATACTGCAAACAACAATTATTTATAAATCGAATTTTAAATAATTCGCTTTAATTTAACCTGAACTCTGGTTAATTACCCCCTATCAACTAACATCAGTCGCTATTTTTATATCTAAATAACCTGAACTCTGGATAATAAATCCATCTCGAGCAGCTATTTTCAGCGCTAACTGCGTTAAATTTACTTGCAATAGGCCCGCTATTTACGCGTAAATTCGCCTTGTTTTCACTGAAAATCTCTGGCTAGAGAAAATAAATTTAAATATCTCAATAATTCAATACGTTAGTAAATCTATTAACCAGAGATCAGGTTAAATAGTAAAAATATATGCTCATTAAAAATTAACCTCTATAATGAAAAGGATAAGTAAATATTTAATTAAAATTAGGGTTTAAAAATGTTTGTTTTAAGTAAAACGTATTCATCAGTTAAAAATAAAAATGACGAATTAAAAGAAGAAATTGAGTCTTTACGTACCAAAAACACCTCTTTAATGAATGAAAATAATTTATTAAAGAAAGAGCTAAACAGCCCTATCAATACTCCAGAACAAGAGTTCACGCACTCTTTACTTTGCAGTTCAATCAATGGTGTGAGCCAGATTGAAGATATAAGACAAACTGTTCTTGGCTCTTATTCTAAAATAGATGAAGAAAATAAAGTAAGTGATAAGATTAACTCCCTCCTTGAAAAATCTAATGGCTCACTAAACCATATTGTCAAAGAAATGGATTTGATGACCAATAAAATGGGCAGTATGACTGAGAATATTTCTGGCTTAGCAAGTATGGCCGGAACAATTAGTACGTTTGTTTCGACAATCAGTAAAATTTCAGATCAAACAAACTTACTTGCACTTAATGCCGCAATTGAGGCTGCTCGTGCTGGCGAAGCCGGTAGAGGATTCAGCGTGGTTGCAGACGAAGTAAGGGTGTTGGCTACAAATACCAATAAATCAGCGCAAGAAGTTGCTGATTTAGTGAACGAAATTATTAATAAAACCAATGAAACGGTTGTATCTGTAGAAGGCATAAAAGAAAACAGCTCACATTTAAGCACTAATTTTGGATCTCTGAACAATGATTACTCAGCGATTATCGAATTTTGTAACAATATGAAAAATACAATTTCTCAAGCTGCCACGCTATCGTTCATACAAACGGTTAAACTTGATCATATTGTTTGGAAAGGTGACGTTTATGCCGTTGCAAATGGGCAAAGTAATAAGTCTGTTGATGACTTTAGCGATCATAAAATGTGTCGACTTGGTAAATGGTATAACTCAGAACAATCAGCTGGATTTAAAAATTCAAATGCATTTAAGCAGTTAGAATCCCCACATAGCGAAGTGCATAAAAATGGAGTTGAAGCATTACGACTGATTAAAAATGGCGATAAAGCGACTGCTATTAAACACATACATAAAATGGAAGCCGCCAGTGAGCGTGTAATGCATTTACTTGATGAAATTGGCTAGCTTTTTATTAAAAACTTTGCAACTGCTCTATTAACCAACGGTGTATTGGGCTGTTGTTAGTTCGAGGATGCCACGCTGCTATTACTTTAAAAGTAGGTGGTAGCGCCTCAATATCTAACTGTTTAACCTTACTATTTGGCAAGAGTCTTGAAGGATAAAATGCCAGCATATCAGTAGTGTGAAGAATGTCGGGAACCGCTGAAAAACTGGGTACCGACATAACTATGTTTCGCTTTAACCCTTTATTAGCAAACCATTGATCGTGCGAACCTCGTAAGTTAGCGCGCGAAGGCGATACCACCAGCTGTGGATGCGCTGCAATTTTCGCAAGTGTTAGTTGCTCTTCCCCTAGATCATTTTTACAACCAGTAATACACAAGTGCTGCTCTTCAAGTAAAGTTACATACGCTAAATTATCTGGAATAAATTCAGGAAAACTGATGAGCAAATCAAGCTCGCCTGCTGTTATTAGCTGATTAACATTATCAGATGCAAAGTCTCGAACAATAAGCTTTAAACCAGGTGCCTCACGTCTTGTTATATTAAAAAGCTGAGGAAGTAGTGCTTGAGTGGCATAATCGGTAGCACTAATAGTAAACACACCTTTGTACGTTTGTGGTGTAAATAATTCAGGCTCTAATAGGGTTTCTAACTGTTTTAATATATGAATGATAGGTTGCTGCATTGAGAGAGCTTTAGGTGTCGGCACCATGCTATTGCCTTGGCGTATAAACAAGCGATCATCAAATAAGTCTCGTAATTTACGCAACTGCTCACTTATAGCTTGCTGAGTTAAACCCATTTTACGTGCTACTTGCGAAAGGTTTTTTAAATCCAGTAATGCGTTAAGCACTCTGAGCTGTTTAATATCGAGCCGACTAATACCATTCATAATTGTATCTAAAACAAAAAGGTGTTGTTTCAAATTGTATCTTTAAAACTCTAAACTTACCAACATTGCTTAAACAGCTAAGCATCAAAATATTTTGCCTTGTAAATTATAGTAAGCCACTAAGTTTGCTTTAAGAGAGAGTTTTAATGAACAACCCTATTTCAGATACCAGTACGTTATTTTCATCAGTAGAACTTGGCCCTTTCACGCTTAAAAACCGTATTGTAATGCCTCCACTGACACGTTCTCGAAGTACTCAGCCAGGTAATATTCCTAACGATTTAATGGCCAGCTATTATGCACAACGTACTTCAGCAGGCTTTATGGTTACTGAAGGCACCCAAATAGAACCAAGAGGTCAAGGTTATGCATGGACGCCAGGCATACATTCACAAGCACAAATTGAAGGCTGGAAAAAAGTAACGCAAGCCGTACATGCAAAAGGCGGCATTATTTTTGCTCAGCTTTGGCATGTAGGCCGCGTTTCACATACCACGTTGCAACCTAATGCAGATAAACCTGTGGGTCCTTCAAATATTACTGCAGACAACGTAAAAGTATTTATTGAAACGGCACCTGGTGAGGGCGCATTAGCCGATCCAAGTGAACCTCGCGCATTAAGTACTGCTGAGGTAGGTGAGCTTGTAAATATGTACGCTCAAGCAGCACGTAATGCGCTTGAAGCCGGTTTTGATGGTGTTGAACTACATTGCGCTAACGGGTATTTAGTTAACCAATTTATTTCTGAACACACCAACAACCGTGATGATCAATATGGTGGAACGCTTACTAACCGTTTACGCTTTTTAAAAGAGATTGTTGCAGCAGTTAGTGACGTAGTTGGCGCTGATCGTTTGGGTGTGCGTTTTGCCCCATTATTTGCAAGTACAGATGAAGACCGTGTGTATTTAGGACTTGTAGAATCAGACCCTCATCACACCTACGTAGAAGCCGTAAAAGTGCTTGAACAAGCTGGTATTGCTTACTTATCAATTGCTGAAGCTGATTGGGATAACGCCCCCGATTTGCCAGATCAATTTTATAAAGCCGTTAGAGCTGAGTTTTCTGGGCGAATTATTTATGCTGGTAAATACACCGTCGAAAAAGCAATTCGTATTTTAGGCGAAGGCTACGGTGATTTATTTGCATTTGGCCGCCCATTTATAGCTAACCCTGATTTACCAGAGCGTATTGCTAATAATTGGCCTCTTAACGAAGCCGATGCGGCCACTATGTATGGTGGCACAGAGCTTGGGTATAGCGATTATCCGTTCTACGAAAAATAGTTAATTTAATTAACCTGAACTCTGGTTAAGAGATTTACTAACATATTGAATTATTTTGATATTTAAATTTATTTTCTCTAGCCAGAGATTTTCAGTGAAAGCAAGGCGAATTTACGCGTCAATAGCTGGCCTATTGCAAGTAAATTCAACGCAGTTAGCGCTGAAAATA
>NZ_JACJEM010000102.1:0-5231 GCF_014164085.1 Pseudoalteromonas sp. SG45-5
AGTGGTGTGAGCCATTAAGCTAACTTGTACTAATTACCCGTGAGGCTTAACCATACAACGCCAAACGCGTTTTATGTGATAGTGAAACACGCGAAGAAGTTAATATGACTAAAGTAGATATTACTTAAAGACTTAAAAAATATTATCAGATATTTTCCAAATTCAAGAGGTGACTCTTAGCGCGTAGCGTTAAAGTTGAGGCACCTTGCGCAAAGAAAATGGTAGCACTACGTGCTTGTCATTACTTCTTTGCACCATATTTGCTTGGTGACAATAGCGTTTTGGACCCACCTGATCCCATGCCGAACTCAGTAGTGAAACGAAACAGCGCCGATGATAGTGTAGCATTTGCTATGTGAAAGTAGGACATTACCAGGCTTCAAATTTAGTCGAAGGACTTAAATCTTAATAATTAAAAATAAGAAAATTGAAAAGAATTTTCTTGGTGACAATAGCGTTTTGGACCCACCTGACTCCATGCCGAACTCAGTAGTGAAACGAAACAGCGCCGATGATAGTGTAGCATTTGCTATGTGAAAGTAGGACATTACCAGGATTTAATTAAGAGAAACCCGTTACAGCAATGTAACGGGTTTTTTGCTATTTGGAGTTTCATAAATAGCATAATATTTTATGCTGAGCTCGGTAGTGGCCGCTTTGCATATCCTATACTCCACGGTATTCCTATACATCAAACGAAATAGCTCGAAGCCGAGCCTTGGCCAGTGATGGTGTAGCTGTAGTATTTGCTATGTGGCTCTTTACCGCTGTAGGCACTATGACATTACCAAGATTTAATTAAGAGAAACCGGTTACAGCAATGTAATGGGTTTTTTGCTATTTGGAATTTCATAAATAGCATAATATTTTATGCTGAGCTCGGTAGTGGCCGCTTTGTATATCCTATACTCCACGGTATTCCTATACATCAAACGAAATAGCTCGAAGCCGAGCCTTGGCCAGTGATGGTGTAGCTGTAGTATTTGCTATGTGCTTCTTTACCGCTGCAGGCACTATGATACCAATTCGCAATAATACTTAATCAATTTGAGAGATTAAATCTGACGCTAACTGCGTTAAAAATTTCTGATATAGAACAACTAAATAACCAAATTCTTGCCTTGTTATCGACACGATTTTCTTACTTCAAAATAGATTACTTAATTAAGCGAGTTGGTATTAGGTATAAAAATGTATATCACTCTACTTTAAGCCATTTTAATTTCTGCCTATTAATATTGATTAATTACTGCTCTAAGCTAAATTTTAGTTATATGATTTATCGCGTAAATAAAAATTAAAATAATAAGGGTTTAATAATGAATAAGACTAAAAGCCATTCGCATGGGATTTTTTGCTGGTCTGAGTTATGTACGCAAAACTGGAAAGAGGGTAAAAACTTTTATACTTCATTATTCAACTGGGGATATGATGATCAAGCTATTGGAGAAGGCGTATATTACACCATGTTACAAAAACAAGGGGATGATATAGCTGCTATGTATGAAATGCCCAAAGAGCAAGTTGATGGCGGAGTTCCCAGTCACTGGTTGGCGTATATTGCAGTTGATAATGTTGATAATTGCGCAGTTAAAGCAAAAACGCTCGGGGCTGAGATTATTGCGGGCCCTCATGATGTTGTGAATGCTGGTCGTATGCTGATGCTCAAAGATCCTGCTGGTGCCACGGTGGCTTTATGGCAAGCAAATGAGCATAGAGGTTGTAAACGCTTAGGTGAATTAAATACACCATATTGGCATGAGCTAGCAACAAGAGATAGTAAAGTAAGTAGCGATTTCTACTGTTCTTTATTGGGATGGACAAGCGAAATAAAGCCGATGGAAGGCATGGACTACACTTTATTTTTAGTGGATGGGCAACCAATTGCTGGCATGCTTGAAATGACAAGTGAGTGGCCTGAAGATATTTCTGCTCATTGGATGATTTACTTTGCGGTAAAAAACTGTGATGCAACTGTAAATAAAGCGGTTAGTTTTGGGGGCGAAATATGTGTACCTGCTACTGATATTCCTGAAGTTGGGCGCTTTAGTGTTATATGCGACCCGCAAGGCGCTGTATTTTCGGTGATCGAATCTGCTATGGATAACGTTTAATGCGTTTATGTAATACCAATTTTATTAAAAACATGATCATTCTAGCGTATTAAATAACTCACTAACGACGTTAAAAATTATTTATATAGAACAACTATGTATCATAATCTTAGCCTTGTTATTGAGCTGTTTTCTTATCGCTATAATCGATCACTAATTTAATGCAATTGGTATAATTATTAAATGCAAAGTTAAATGGCTTTGTGCTTAATTATTTTACACTCCCTTTAGCGTTAATTTATTTGCAATTTTGCTATAATGCTAACCAATTAAATCGTCAGTAAGTGCAGAGAACGCAATGGAATTTGAACAAGATAGCAATTTAACCCTCCCTTTATTTCTTTTAGATGAAACATTAAGTGAAAGAGATTTAGAGCAGCCTGATTTTGAAATATCAATTGGACTTGATGATGAGTTACTTGCTCAAATTTGCCAGAATCCAAGTGAAGATAGCAGTATCGCTATTACCGTTAATAGTTATGAATTACTTATTGCTGACTCCCCATATTTAAAGATATTAGATCAAGAACATGATGCGCAAATAACATTAACGCACGGACCGCTTTTAAGTGTTATTTTAAATACTGAAGATCAAAAGGCATTCGTTTCTCCACAAATGGATATGATGCCTACTTTCGACTTGGGCGACGAAGACGAATGAAAAAAATCATAATAAGTACATTTGTATTAATAATTCTTAGTGGTTGTGCGTACTTGGGCAATGTTCACTACAATGATTTATTTGGTTTGGAACAAACACAAGAGCGAATTGTTTCACACTCTACACTTTCTGGTGCTGATTTTTTACAAAATGTAAAGCCGGTGCTAGATACCCGCTGTGTGGTTTGCCATGGTTGCTATGATGCTCCGTGCCAACTTAAGCTGTCATCGCCTGAAGGAATAGATCGAGGGTTGAGTAAAGAGTTGGTTTACGATGGAACTCGTTTATTGGCAACGACTCCGAGCCGTTTATTATTTGATGCGACTAACACTCAGCAATGGCGGGGGAAAAACTTTACGCCGGTACTTAATGAGCGAATACAAACTGAAGAGGCGAATTTAGCCGGCAGTGTTTTATTTAATAGTTTAGTACTTAAACAAAGCCATGAATTACCAGCAAATGAAGTATTAGACGATGAGTTTGATTTTTCTTTAAATCGCTCTCAAACTTGTGCAACGATGGGGGAATTTGATCAATTAGCTGATGAACAACCTCATGGTGGTATGCCCTATGGATTGCCTGGCGTATCACGCGAAGAGTTTAATCATCTACAAAGGTGGCTTAAAACAGGCAGTAAAATGTCGCATATTGCGCCGCCAAGTAAATTCGAGAAAAATAAAATAAACGGATGGGAAGCCTTTTTAAATCAAGACAGTTTAAAATATCAGTTATCGGCTCGTTATATTTATGAACACTGGTTTTTAGCACATATTTATTTTACCCCAGAAAACCCACAGAGCTTTTTTAAGTTAGTACGATCTAGCACACCCCCAGGCGAGAAAATAAAGCTTATTAATACACGTCGCCCTTATGACGACCCTAAGGTTAGTCGTGTTTATTACCGATTTATGCAAGAGCGCACAACAATATTATCTAAAACGCATTTACCGCTAGAGCTTAATGAAGCTAAATTACTGCGTTTATATGATCAATTTATTGCTCCTGATTATACTGTTACTCAAATGCCAAGTTATAAGCCTGAGTCAGCATCTAACCCATTTAAAACATTCGAAGTTATTCCTATTAATTCAAAATATCAGTTTATGCTGGATGAAGCTGAATTAATTATAATGGGCTTTATTAAAGGGCCGGTTTGTCGCGGTCAAATTGCTTTAAATGTGATTAATGACCATTTTTGGGTCGCGTTTGCTGATCCAGCTAAAGTAGCTACTCCCGCTGTTGGTGAAATGCTCATGCAACATGAAGATGCGCTTGAACTGCCCGCAGCTGAGGAAAGTAATGCCTTACCTATTTCTAATTGGGTTAAATATTCAGCGTTAGAACAAAAATATTTAAAAGCAAAGGTTGGCCTTGCTAATGAAATGTTTAAAGGTGGGGAGCACTTAACAACTGACTTATTATGGAAAGGCGATGGGCATAATGAAAATGCGGCACTGACTATTTTTCGTCATTTTGATAGTGCCACTGTTGTGAAAGGTTTTATAGGACAAGAGCCAAAAACTACATGGATCCTCGATTATGCCTTATTTGAACGTATACATTATCTTCTAGTCGCCGGCTTTGATGTGTATGGTAATGTTGGGCATCAGCTAATAACGCGTTTGTATATGGACTTTTTACGTTTAGAAGGTGAGCAAAACTTTTTAGCATTATTACCTGAGCATAAGCGTGATCAAATTAAAAAACATTGGTATCGCAAATCGCCGCCGAGTCTTGCTGACTTTTTTAAAAATAATCGAGAGTTTAGTCAACCAAGTGGTATTGAATATGAAACAAATGATCCTCAACATGAGCTTTATGGCTTAATGAAAGAGGCTTTAGCGCCAGTGTTAAGTAAGCAATATGACTATACTCAAGTGCCTAAAGCGCTAGGTGTAATAAATGCTATGCCAGCAAAAGCAGTTAATTTATTGCCGCAATTATCTTTTGTTTTAGTTAAGCAATCTGATGATAGCCACAAGGCTTATACTATTATTCATCACAATGCACACTACAATATATCCAGTTTATTGAATGAAGATGGGCAACGTGCTTATAAAGAGGATACAGCGACTATTGTTCCAGGCTTTATTGGTGACTATCCAGAATCTATTTGGTATTTAAATAATGATCAGCAAGTGGCTGCTTTTGCAGATCAATTACCCATGATGCAAATAGAAGCTGATTATAGAGCATTAAAGTCTAAGTTTGGTATTCGACGTACTCACCCTCAATTTTGGCAGTATAGTGATATTTTGCACGATACAGCTAAACAATATCGCGGTATAGAATATGGAATGTTCGATTATAATCGCTTAGAGAACCGATAATTAAATAACCTGAACTCTGGATAATAAATCTATCTCGAGCAGCTATTATCAGCGCTAACTGCGTTGAATTTACTTGCAATAGGCTAGCTATTGACGCGTAAATTCGCCTTGTTTTCACTGAGAATC
>NZ_JACJEM010000103.1:0-5106 GCF_014164085.1 Pseudoalteromonas sp. SG45-5
TGGTCTAACCGTTTGATTTTTAGATTCATATACACCTCAAAGTTGAGATGTTATTTTATCAAATTAAAGAGAATTAAGCGTTTAAATTAAATCGAAATTTTTGAAATTGGTCTGATCAATGTCTGGTGTAAGAATAAAGTTATTATATTTCAAATCTTACTTTGCTTACTCGGATGATTTTGTGAGTAACTTTGTAAATATTGAATTGAGTACAATGCAATGCTACTAAAAAATGTTAGACGATTTTATAGGCATAAGAGAGGTATACTGAAAAATGTTTAATGGCTTTAAAATCAGATAATAAGGAATATTAAGAATGGAAATTATGGTGAAACAGAGGACTGTTTCACCAAGATGAACGAAGGTTCACATAATAAATTATGCTGCTTCTACGTTCTCAGCTTCAGGGCCTTTTTGACCTTGCTTGATGCTGAATGTCACTGCTTGACCTTCGCTAAGAGTGCGAAAACCAGAACCAGTGATTGCGCTGAAATGTACAAACACGTCAGGACCATTTTCTTGTTCAATGAAACCAAAGCCTTTAGCTTCGTTGAAAAACTTTACTTTACCAGAAACCGACATACTAAATTTTCCTGTAAGTCAATAATTAAAATTCAGCCACATAATTATGGCAATATCCTCCCTGAGTCATGCTCAAAAATATGGAGGTACAGTACAGGAACAAGTAATAACCTAACCGGTAACCTTAAACGCAGCACAATATCCGTAAATTCAATACATAAAAACTCAAAGCGAGATAAGATTAACACATTATTTTTCTTTTCGCTCTATTAATTGAACAAATATTTATTATAAATAGGTTCTTGCTTTGAAACATATTTAAATGACTATTATGCAATCAAAAGTAATCACTTTCATGATTAAATATTATTGAAAATATTTAATCATGAAAGTACAAATAGCCTTATTTTATTTTTTTTCAAAAACCATTGGTCAAGTGGCCCTTGACCGCGATTAATTATTTAACTGACCAATTAATTATATCTTCAGCTTTAATAGGTACAACCTCAGCGTCACCTAAAGAGTAGCTCGCGGGTACTTTCCACGGTTTTTTTTCTAATGTAATGGTATCTGTATTTCTTGGTAACTCATAAAAATCAGGGCCGAAGTGACTTGCAAAACCTTCTAGCATGTCTAATGCATTTGCGTCTTCGAATGCCTCTGCATAGAGCTCAATCGCTGCATGGGCAGTATATGCACCAGCACAACCACAAGCAGCCTCTTTTTTATCTTTATAATGCGGAGCTGAATCGGTTCCTAAAAAAAACTTTTTATTGCCACTTATGGCAGCAGCCATCAACGCTTGCTGGTGAATATTTCGTTTTAATATCGGTAAACAATAGTAATGAGGACGGATCCCACCCGCTAACATGTGATTACGGTTATAAAGTAAGTGATGCGCTGTGATTGTTGCAGCAACATTAGCAGGTGCATTTATTACAAACTCTACTGCATCTTTGGTTGTAATATGTTCTAGAACAATTTTAAGTTCAGGAAAATCACTTACAACATCTCCAAGAACTGTTTCTAAAAATACTTTTTCACGATCAAAAATATCGATAGAAGAATCGGTTACTTCACCGTGAACTAATAAAAGCATACCCACTTCTTGCATTGCTTTTAACACTGGGTAAATATTTTTAACTGACGTAACACCCGAATCAGAGTTAGTTGTCGCACCTGCAGGATATAACTTAGCTGCAACTATCTGAGAAGTTGCTTTTGCTTTTTTTATTTCTTCAGGTGTCGTTTTATCCGTGAGGTACAACACCATTAATGGCTCAAAATCACCTTGTGGCTTAACTGCCATAATACGTTTTTTGTATGAAAGTGCAGTATCAGTACACGTAGCCGGTGGAACTAAATTTGGCATAACAATGGCGCGACCCATATAGCGACTAATATCGCGCACGGTATCCTCTAGCTGATCGCCATCACGTAAATGGACATGCCAATCATCAGGGCGAGTGATCGTTAATGTTGTTACTGAACTTGTGTTATTACTTGTCATCATCTTGTTCCACGGCTGAATTTATCCGATCATAGGCATTTGATGTTTTCGAGTAAAGATTTTATTAAAAAATAATCAGTTAAACTGGCCAGCCTCTTTCCCATAATTCAAGATACAGCGAGGAATAATGACTAAGGTTTACAGTCACCAAAAAACATTCAGCGTTATATTTTGTAGAATCGTTAATATTAAGTTAAATTAGTTCCTGAATTAACACATAATAAGAAAAATACTAATTGCCTATGTCGAACAAAATCGATACAAATAAAGCGCTTGAAATTAAAACTGAACAACTGAGTATAATTAACCAGTTTTCATCAAGCTTGTTGCAGCTTGATACTCTTGAAGAGTTGTTTAAATGCGTCACCACAGAAGTGGTAAATAGACTCGGTTTTGTTGACTGTGTTATTTATCTTGCAGATGAATCAACGCGTACATTAAATCAAGTTGCCTCTATGGGTATCGATGACGAGCGATATAAATACCGAGCGCAAAGAAAAAAAATTAATTTTAACGAAGGGATCACAGGCTTTGTAGCCACAAATGGGGAAGCTATTATACTCGGTGATGTAAGTGCAGATAACCGTTATATCGCAGATGAGCGCCCGGCCCAATCAGAACTATGCGTACCACTTATATACAAAGAGCGTATTTTAGGTGTCATAGACTGTGAACACCCAATAAAAGATTATTTCACAAATGCTCACCTTGAAATATTAACAACTGTTGCGCACCTGCTCAGTGCTAAAATTAATCAAGTCAATACCGTTAGTAGCTTACAAAAAACAGTCGTCCAATTAAATGACGCACAAAAATTAGAAAACAGCCTTTTACAAATTGCTAACTTGACTTACGAAGCCAGTAATTTAGATGTTTTTTTTGAGTCCTTACATAATATTATTAATAGTCTTTTAAGAGCAGATAATTTTTTCATTGGGCTCTATGATAAACAGATCGACATTCTTGATATAGTTTATATTGTTGAAGAAGGTATCCATACCAACACCCACCAAAAAATAGCAAAGAATCAATTAAAAGACACCGCTTCATATTACTTGCTACAAAATGAACAGACGCTGCTTCTAGATAAACAACAATATATGCAGCACATTGAGCAAGGCCATTTTAAAATGGTGGGCAGGCAATCTGAATCTTGGCTTGGGGTTCAGTTTAAAACGAACGAGCGGATCAGTGGTGTTATTGTTATTCAAAGCTATGATAGTAACTTACAGTACAATGAACACGACGGTGCGCTGTTAACTTACGTCAGTCGTCAAATCAGTATGGCGCTTGACAGACAATTAACTCGCCAAGAACTTGAACACCGAGCCCTACATGATGAACTTACAGGACTTGCCAACAGATCATTATTAATAGAAAGAATTAAACATGCTACATTGCGCTTAGCAAGGGCAAAAAAAGGAACTTGTCATGCACTTATGTACTTGGATTTTGACCGATTTAAGAGCATTAATGATTCTCTGGGTCATGAAGTCGGTGACCATTTTTTAATTAAAATATGCGAGTTGATCAAAAGTACGGTACGCAGTACTGATACATTTGCACGTTTAGGCGGCGATGAATTTGCCATTTTCATGGAAAATATTACCCATAAAAATCAAGTCAACGAAGCACTAAAGCGCATCCAAACCGTTCTTTCAAAACCGCTCAATGTCGATGGGCATTTATTACAAGCATCAACCAGTATTGGTATCGCATATAGTGATAAAGTCGATGATGAAGCCTATGTGCTCTTACAACAATCCGATGCAGCCATGTACGAAGCTAAATCGACTGGCCGTGGGCAAGTTAAGTTTTTTAATAATACCATGCGAAAAAAACTTAAAACGCATGCAGATATAGAAAATGACTTACAGCACGCAATTGAACACAACGAGTTTGAACTTTATTTTCAACCTATCTTCACTATCTCTACTGGCGACATTGTTGGTTTTGAGGCTTTAGTTCGCTGGCATCATCCTAATAAAGGCTTCGTTTCACCTAATGACTTTATTCCGATCGCTGAAACCACTGGCCAAATTATAAATCTTGATTTACACCTACTTGATTTAGCTGCGCAACACATTTCAGATTGGCATCAGCAAGGGTATCGCTTTTTAAAAATTACCGTTAACGTATCATCTCGTCATTTTGCAAGCCTTGATTTCGTCGCGCAAATTCATGCTATATACAATAAATATCAGCTTCCTTTAGGCTCTCTGTGCTTAGAAATTACAGAGTCTGGCTTAATCGAAAACTTAGCACTAGCCACTCAAATTATTGAAGGTTTATCTCCTTTAAAAGTAAGATTATGCTTAGATGATTTTGGAACTGGTTATTCCGCATTAGGTTACCTGCATCAACTGCCTATTCATGTTCTAAAAATAGATAAAAGCTTTATAGATCACCTTCAAGATTCAACAAATCCTTTAGTAGAAGCCATTTTATCGCTGGCACAATCGTTAAAGCTTGCCGTCGTTGCTGAAGGAATTGAGACTGCCGAGCAGTTAGCTATATTACAAACAACACAATGTGATTTTGGCCAAGGCTTTTTAAAATCTAAACCTGTCACAGCAAAAGAAGCTATAGCACTTATCGATAAGCCACTATAAAAAGCCAGCTTGTAAATCGCTGGCGGTATTACTTAAGCTGAACTCTAGAGAATGGGTAATGGGTAATAAATCTATCTCAAACAGCTATTTCAGCGCCAACGGCGTTTAAAATCCTAGGTTAGAAAAGAATAAGTTTAAATATCATTTTGGTTCACTAGGGTAGTAAATCTTTTAATCGAAGTGCAGGTTACTTACTATTTTAGTTTTTCACTTGATACATTTTTTACCGACAAGAGTGGTACTAAAATTGTGTAATCGTTGCAATGACAGGTACTCAAATTGTTGTTTAGATAGTTAAAAACTAAGTTATACCAACCTGCATAAATCTTTGATCAACTTAACGAATTAAATTGCACTATAACGTCGTTAAAAATTTTTTATTTAGAACAACTAGATACAAAAATTTTTGCCTAGTTCTAGCGTAATTTTCTTAACGTTAAATAGACCCCATATATAAGCAGA
>NZ_JACJEM010000104.1:0-2936 GCF_014164085.1 Pseudoalteromonas sp. SG45-5
CATAAAACGCGTTTGGCGTTGTATGGTTAAGCCTCACGGGTAATTAGTACAAGTTAGCTTAATGGCTCACACCACTTCCACATCTTGCCTATCAACGTTGTAGTCTTCAACGGCCCTTCAGAGACTTTAAAAGTCTAGTGAGAACTCATCTCGAGGCCTGCTTCGCGCTTAGATGCTTTCAGCGCTTATCAGTTCCGAACGTAGCTACCGGGCAATGCCATTGGCATGACAACCCGAACACCAGCGGTTCGTTCACTCCGGTCCTCTCGTACTAGGAGCAACCCCTCTCAATTCTCAAACGCCCACGGCAGATAGGGACCGAACTGTCTCACGACGTTCTAAACCCAGCTCGCGTACCACTTTAAATGGCGAACAGCCATACCCTTGGGACCGACTTCAGCCCCAGGATGTGATGAGCCGACATCGAGGTGCCAAACACCGCCGTCGATATGAACTCTTGGGCGGTATCAGCCTGTTATCCCCGGAGTACCTTTTATCCGTTGAGCGATGGCCCTTCCATTCAGAACCACCGGATCACTATGACCTACTTTCGTACCTGCTCGACGTGTCTGTCTCGCAGTTAAGCTGGCTTCTACCATTACACTAACCGTACGATGTCCGACCGTACTTAGCCAACCTTCGTGCTCCTCCGTTACTCTTTAGGAGGAGACCGCCCCAGTCAAACTACCCACCAGGCACTGTCCGTAACCCCGATTCAGGGGCCAACGTTAGAACATCAAAACTACAAGGGTGGTATTTCAAGGTTGACTCCACAACAACTAGCGTCGCTGCTTCAAAGTCTCCCACCTATCCTACACATGTAGGTTCAATGTTCAGTGCCAAGCTGTAGTAAAGGTTCACGGGGTCTTTCCGTCTAGCCGCGGGTACACAGCATCTTCACTGCGATTTCAATTTCACTGAGTCTCGGGTGGAGACAGCGTGGCCATGGTTACACCATTCGTGCAGGTCGGAACTTACCCGACAAGGAATTTCGCTACCTTAGGACCGTTATAGTTACGGCCGCCGTTTACCGGGGCTTCGATCAAGAGCTTCTCCCTAAGGATAACCCCATCAATTAACCTTCCGGCACCGGGCAGGTGTCACACCGTATACGTCATCTTGCGATTTTGCACAGTGCTGTGTTTTTAATAAACAGTCCCAGCCACCTGGTCACTGCGGCTCCCGTCCGCTTAGAGAGCAAGTCTCATCACAGATAGGAGCGTACCTTCTCCCGAAGTTACGGTACGATTTTGCCTAGTTCCTTCACCCGAGTTCTCTCAAGCGCCTTAGTATTCTCTACCTGACCACCTGTGTCGGTTTGGGGTACGATTCCATATAATCTGAAGCTTAGAGGCTTTTCCTGGAAGTATGGCATCAGCAACTTCATCACCGTAGTGACTCGTCTCGTGTCTCAGGTTTAGTGTTCGTCCGGATTTACCTAAACAAACGCCCTACTCACTTTCACATAGACTACCAACGCTATGCTTGCTTAGCCTGCTCCGTCCCCCCATCGCAATTATATCGAGTACAGAAATATTAATCTGTTTCCCATCGACTACGCCTTTCGGCCTCGCCTTAGGGGTCGACTTACCCTACCCTGATTAACATGGGATAGGAACCCTTGGTCTTCCGGCGTGGGAGTTTTTCACTCCCATTATCGTTACTCATGTCAGCATTCGCACTTCTGATACCTCCAGCAACCCTCCCGGGTCACCTTCAACGGCTTACAGAACGCTCCCCTACCACTCAGAATAAATTCTGAATCCGCAGCTTCGGTGCATAGTTTAGCCCCGTTACATCTTCCGCGCAGACCGACTCGACCAGTGAGCTATTACGCTTTCTTTAAAGGATGGCTGCTTCTAAGCCAACCTCCTGGCTGTCTGGGCCTTTCCACATCGTTTCCCACTTAACTATGACTTTGGGACCTTAGCTGGCGGTCTGGGTTGTTTCCCTCTTCACGACGGACGTTAGCACCCGCCGTGTGTCTCCCGGATATTACTTTACGGTATTCGGAGTTTGCAAAGGGTTGGTAAGTCGGGATGACCCCCTAGCCTTAACAGTGCTCTACCCCCGTAAGTATTCGTCCGAGGCTCTACCTAAATAGATTTCGGGGAGAACCAGCTATCTCCCGGTTTGATTAGCCTTTCACTCCTAGCCACAGGTCATCCCCTAACTTTTCAACGTTAGTGGGTTCGGTCCTCCAGTTGATGTTACTCAACCTTCAACCTGCCCATGGCTAGATCACCGGGTTTCGGGTCTATACCTTGCAACTATTCGCCCAGTTAAGACTCGGTTTCCCTACGGCTACCCTATTCGGTTAACCTCGCTACAAAATATAAGTCGCTGACCCATTATACAAAAGGTACGCAGTCACCCAACAAGTGGGCTCCTACTGCTTGTACGTACACGGTTTCAGGTTCTATTTCACTCCCCTCACAGGGGTTCTTTTCGCCTTTCCCTCACGGTACTGGTTCACTATCGGTCAGTTGGGAGTATTTAGCCTTAGATGATGGTCCACCTATATTCAGTCAAAGTTTCACGTGCTCCGACCTACTCGATTTCACTTAAAATGTCTTTTCATGTACGGGACTATCACCCTGTATCGTGGCACTTTCCAGAGCCTTCCATTAACACATAATAAGCTTAAGGGCTGTTCCGATTTCGCTCGCCGCTACTTTCGGAATCTCGGTTGATTTCTTTTCCTACGGGTACTTAGATGTTTCAGTTCTCCGCGTTCGCCTCGTTAACCTATGTATTCAGTTAACGATACCTGCAAGCAGGTGGGTTTCCCCATTCGGAAATCCTAGTCTCAAGTGCTTTTTACTAGCTTGACTAGGCTTATCGCAAGTTAATACGTCCTTCATCGCCTCCAACTGCCAAGGCATCCACCGTGTACGCTTAGTCACTTAACCATACAACCCAAACGGGTCTTTGTT
>NZ_JACJEM010000105.1:0-4655 GCF_014164085.1 Pseudoalteromonas sp. SG45-5
GACCACAACTTATCAGTGAGCATTAATCGGGGCATGGTAATCTCGTAAGGTTTGTTTTTGGCGAAGTAAATTATACGAGATTACCGCTTACGCACAAAATTCAAACAAAGATCAACAGCCCCTAGCTACAGCGCTTTTATCTTCACCATATACAGAGCCTGAGTAATCGGTTAAGTAATGTTGTAATATATTACGAGAGCGAACTATTTGATTATCGGTGATTTCATCTTGTGCAACAATATGAATTGCATTCCCATTAGGCGTATCAACCTTAGTATAACGATTAAATTTCAACTCTTTTGTGTAAGTATTAACTAACGATTGAGGTACTTCACTAATACCTAATGCTAACGTTTCAGGTCGTAGAGCGGTTGCTGTGGTCGCAGGAACTACCTTCGTTGGCTTAGCTGCAATTGGTGTTATTTTTTTCGTCTTGGAGCCTGAGTTACAGCCTCCTATCAATGAAATAATTATAAGTATTGCGATAAGGTTTAAATAGATAAATTTCATAAGCGCTCCTTTTGGTTTATGCTTGTCAATAATCATACGAGATTAAAGCTAATTCATGGGTAAGCATATGTAAGTAATAAACGGCTATGTAAGCGCTTGTAAAAAAACTCGGCTATTCAACTAAAATCAGTACAATGCTCTTATATACCGTTAACTGTACTCAACAAAAAATGCATATACTAATTATTGAAGATGACAAAGAGATTGCTCGCTTAACTGAAATATATCTACAAAGTACAGGTTATAAAACATCGGTTGTTTTTGATGGCAGTTTGGCAATTTCAGCAATAAAAAAGTTATCACCTGATCTTATCTTGCTTGATTTAATGCTACCTGAAGTTGATGGTTTTGAACTATGTAAACAAGCTCGCGATTTTTATAACGGCCCCATAATTGTGTTAACAGCCATAGAAGATGATATTAGCGAAGTAAGTTTATTAAAACTTGGTGCTGATGACTATTTAAGAAAACCGACAAAACCCCATATAATGTCAGCGAGAATAGAAGCTCTATTACGACGTTCAAATGTTAGCACTATGCAAATAGCACCAGTTAAAAGCCTAGTGATTAATCAAGACTCATTATCGGTAACTTTAAATAGTACCATAATAGATTTAACTAACTCAGAATTCGATATGTTGGTGTTATTAGCAAATAAAATAGGACAACCGGTATCACGAGCAGATTGCATTCAATTACTTCGAGGCATAAATTACGACGTGTCTGATCGCTCAATTGATATGCGAATTTCATCACTTCGAAAAAAGCTCAATGATGAAAAACCACCCTATAAACTAATTAAAACGATTCGAAATAAAGGGTACTTACTCGTTAATGAATAACTTATTCACGCCTTTTTTTACTCGATTATACGGCTCTTTATTTTTAGCTATTTTTACTAGTGTATTCTTAACCTTTATAATTTTAGATAAATGGAATGAGCATGATGCTATTGAAGACTTCGTTAACGACACACTCGCTTTTAAAAGCACCTTAGAGGCACACAGAACGGCAATCAAAAAAGAAGCTAACGTATTTTATAGCGGCATTGATAACTCACTTTACCCGTTTGATATTTACTGGCTAGGCTCTAAAAATATAATATCAAGCAGTGATAACCAATACCTGACGGTTCATAAAAATGTTGATGTTTATGAATTGAAAAACGGAAGACTATTATCGATTCATACAATACCTAATACCTCTGAAAAGCTTATAATTGAAGATAAACTACCAGAGCTTGAACTTTTGGATTATGAGCAAACACAAGGGCATTTTGACATTGAAGAGTATTCTATTTTTATTATTCTATTTGTTATAGTACTAGTCATTGGTTTAGTGCTGTATCTGCCAATAAGAACACTTCAAAAAGAAATTAACCATTTAAATAAAGTAAGCTATGAGCTTGGTAAAGGTAATTTAAAAGTAAGAGCAAATAACTCTCTGTCCGAACCTTTAACACAACTAGCCTCAAGTTTTAACAAAATGGCAGATGCATTGCTTAATAAAGTAAATGAAAGCCAAGTATTTGCACAAGCAGTACCACATGAGTTAAGAACTCCCTTGAGCCGCATACAATTAGCCACAGGAATTCTAAGAAACCTAAATTTAACTACGGAACAAACTTCTTTAGTTGATAATATTGATCAGTATATAGACGATATCGATCAGCTTTGCTCTCAAGTAATACAATTTTCAAAATTAAATATTCAGACAAATAAAAATGATTATGAATATATTAATTTGAATGACTTTATAACTCATCGTATTTCTCAATTAGTGCTTAACCCAGCTATCTCAGTTGTTGTAAATTTTACTGAAATTATCACTGCTAATTGCCAAGCAGCTAATTTACGTTTAATTGTTGACAACATGGTTAAAAATGCAGTCTGCTATGCTGAAAATAATGTAACAATTAGCTTAAATAAGATAGATAAAAAAGTGGAAATTACCATAGAAGACGATGGTAAAGGTATATCTGAAAAGGACTACGATACCATATTTATTCCTTACGCTCGGTTAGATAATAGCAGAACAAAAAAAACGGGAGGTTTAGGAATGGGATTGGCAATTGCCAAAGGAGCTATCAATCAACTTGGAGGTGAAATACATGTATCCTATTCAAAGTCTGGTGGTGCGCTTTTTAGAATAACCCTTCCTTTTTTTGAATAAAATAGTATTACTACAAACTATTACAACTTCTAACAGCAACCCACAAAAATCACACATATTTTTCGTTTCTTTAAGTCTATTATTTTCACTACCAATATGACCGATACCAATAATTAACCTGTGTTCAGGTTAGCTAAGTTGGTACTAAAGAGAAACATTATGAAAAAATATTTAATCGCTGTATTACTCCTCTCTGGTTGTGCTTCACAAGGTGTTGACCGCAACAATCAAAATCATATCGTTAAGCGCTACTATGCATCATTGCAATCAGTTCAAAAAGTGACTCTCTCATCAGAGGTAGGAACAGGTATTGCTGCTGGGGCAGGGTTTGGTTTAGTTGATAGCTTAGATGGTAATACTGAAGACATGGTGGGTGGAGCAATCGTTGGTGGCCTAGTTGGAGGTTTGTTTACTGCTCTATTTGAAGGCGGTAACACAGCATATCAATATAATTTATATGCCGCTAAAGAAGGGGAGTTTACTGTTATTCAAAAACAAAAACTCGATAACAGTACGCAATGTGTAGTAGTAAACGCAGGCGAAAAAGTAACGCTTGAGCCTGTAGACAATAAATATTGTACACCAAACCTAATCATCAATAAAACGGATGGTATTTAATAGTATTAGCCATTTTATTTAAGGTTACTTAAGAGCTCAGTAACTCGTTAAGCATTTAAAATACAACCTAGTGAGAGATAGAATTTTGAACGCCCTCCAGTGCTGAGCACTGCATATTACTTGACTATTTTATGCGGTTTAATTTATTAAGCTTTATTTGCATGGGCTGATATATTAGCCCCGCAGATTCAGAAATATCTCCTACACGTTCGAACCCGTAATTAAGATAAGCTTGTACCGAAGTTAAAGAGGCACTTACTGTTATTGTGTCACTTCTAGCATGTGCGAGCACTCTTAAAATCAACGATTTACCGATCCCCTTTTTTTGACAACTAGGTGCAACAAAAAGCATCGCAATATGACGACCGGCTTTGAGCTCTATAAATCCAACTACCTTACTATTACTCTCGTAAACATACATTTCATTGTCTGCCGCCATACGAGTTTCTAAATTGTCTAAAGATATAATGCTTTGAAACGTCTTAATACCTTCAGCTTGAAGTGTAGGTGCCACAGAGCTCATAAATGCATCAGCACATACAGTTCTAATGGAATATAGATCCATTGAGCAAACTTTTCTTATAAACATTACAGAGCCTTTTAAACTTAACTAATTTTAAAAACTATTTTTTCTTATAGCTAAACCATATCCGAGTTTATTTATTGATTCAATTACTTAGTTGTCTCTACATTAGGATGTGGTTATTCCCCATAAATAGACGATAACGTAGCATTAATGCCAAACAGTCTGCTGCAAAATAAATCATGAAAGGTCAACACGGCCTAATCTCTTTTAGCGCATCCAACGCAGCTTGTGCTTTATCTGTTTGCACAAAAATATGGTCGTGATAAAACGCAGCTACCACATTAGCGCTAATGCCATGCTCAGTTAGCTTTGCAGATACCGCAGCCGTTAACCCAACGGTCTCTAAGCTTGAATGTACGTTAAGGGTAATTAAATTATATTTACCCTCGTAGGTAATACCTGCTTTATCGGCGGTTTCAGCTTTCAAAATAAGGGTTAGCCCTTCTTCTTCAACGTAAGTGGCCAGTGGCTCTAAGTGAACATAATCAGCCAATTTTCCTGCTAAGCAACAAAAAATATACTCGCCTTGCTTAAGCTCTGGCTGCATTGATTTTAATAATTCGTTTAACTCTAAAATTCCGGCCATGATCGTTCCTTACAATGTGTTATTTAACCTGAACTCTGGTTAAGATATTTACTCACACATTGAATTATTTTGATATTTAAATTTATTTTCTCTAGCCAGAGATTTTCAGTGAAAGCAAGGCGAATTTACGCGTCAATAGCTGGCCTATTGCAAGTAAATTCAACGCAGTTAGCGCTGAAAATA
>NZ_JACJEM010000106.1:0-3239 GCF_014164085.1 Pseudoalteromonas sp. SG45-5
ATATGGGAGCAGTACAACTATACTGTATATAAAAACAGCACTATTATTGGTGGTAATATGAAAACACGTTCTCCATTTTTAAATTATATAGCCGATTATATGTTGGTACGTCAGTATTCATTACGTACAGTGGATATGTCTCTAAGATGGATTGCACCTTAATATCCATTTTCATAATAAGCGACATCCCGCCTCAATGAGAGACAACAAAGCCGAACGCTATTTATACCAATTTGCAATAATACTTGATCAATTTGAGGGCTTAAACCTGACGCTAACAGTGTTAAAAATTTCTGATATAGAACAACTAAATAACGAAATTTTGCCTTGTTATCAACAAGGTTTTCTTACCTCAAAATAGCTCACTTAATTAATCAGATTGGTATTAGAACATTGACTGCTAAAAAACATTGCACCACGTACACAAGCTTCGGTGCTCAATTAATTATGTTGACCCATCCTAATCACCCTTTGCAAGTGGCACTAAAATAAATCACTTATTTGATGCAATTAGTATTAAGGACGTTAATTTAAAAAGAATATATTTATGAAGAATATTAAATAAGATTTTAGCTATATCACCCAAATGAGGAATTTGGGTGGCAGTCTTACCAGCCACATCTCGGCACACACGTCACAAACTGTGGCTGCTCCCTTCCGGGCCTGACCAGGTTCGCCTGCTAGTGTTGCGAGAGGACCAATAAGACTACCATTGAGGGCCTTGGTTGGCGCGGGGGGATTATCTCTACTTTTGCTCTGTTATTCAAGGGATAATCTAAAAAGAAAGTGCGATTGCATACTTCATATACAATCGCGGTGCATTTAGCTATTTTTGTGCGTATTAATTGCTCTCTAACTGAGCTTTAATATTACGCAGTGCTGCTTTTACTTTTTTCATGTTCTCAGGACCCATGCGTAAAAGTTGTTTTTGAGCAGCAGGTAATTGCTCCCATTCTGAAAATGCATACTGATATGTTACCGAGTTACGAAGTAATGGTAAGTCGCCCTGGGGCTCTGGCGTATCGAGTAGTAAATCAATTGCGTCGGTTAGGGTTTGATTAAACTCATCATCGCCGTAACCTATTTCAGTGTATGCACTGTTAATAAGTGGTTTATATTCTTCGTACAAACGCACGGCTTGAGCTGCACTCATGCTGGTGAATACTTTTACATACGGTGTATAACGCTCATAGCTATTAGGATCAATCGTTAAAATATCCCCTTCAGTTACGCTAAAACTCTCTTCTGGTTTAATAACAGGTGCATGTTTTTT
This sequence comes from Pseudoalteromonas sp. SG45-5, assembly GCF_014164085.1. NCBI lineage: Bacteria > Pseudomonadati > Pseudomonadota > Gammaproteobacteria > Alteromonadales > Pseudoalteromonadaceae > Pseudoalteromonas > Pseudoalteromonas sp. SG45-5. The sequence goes on from NZ_JACJEM010000106.1 coordinate 1,274, forward strand.
GGCGATTTTGCCTTGGGCAATGTTATCTATAAACACGACGCCACGGCGAATTACATCGTCGGTTACCATTAAACTCATTACTGGGTCGCTAAAGTACTCGTCAATTTTAGTCACAACAACCGTGTCACTTTCATTAAGTGCTGGGAGTGGCTTTACGATTGGTTTAGTTTCAGTCTCAGGTTCAGCTACAGACTGCGCAGGCACTTCAAGTTCAGCTGGTTTATCTGATTTTACAGAAAATGTGCCCTGATCAACGTCTTGAGCATTTTCTGGTTTAAGTTCCAGTATTGGGTGTTCTTTAACTGGCGGCTCGACTTTGGTGCGCGTTACTTGCTCATCGTTTGGTTTGAGCAATATAAAGGCAGCCGCGCATGCTACGACTATTAAAATAATAACGGCGAAAAGAAGGTTGTTATTCGGTGGACGTTTTTGAACATCTGACGCTTCTGGTTTATCTGACATACGAACTCCATAAAAATAAAAATGCGGTGTCACTTAGAGTGCGCTAAGTGGATTAAATTCATTCTACCAACAATACTAATGGCATTTAATACAAAATCGTTTAGCGAATGAAAAATACCCGCTAAAGCCCTTGGTATTTAATGTAATTAGTATAAAAGTAGTTATCCTTTGATTCTTCTAGCTTAAAGACTTACAGTTAATAAATAAAGTAAAGACGTAGAACAGTTTAACCACCAATATGAAAATCAAGCAAGTTGATCCAAAAAAACCAAAAATAGCCTTATTACTAACAGGTGGCGGCGCTCGTGCAGCTTATCAAGTTGGCGTACTAAAAGCGCTTGCTCATAGCATGCCACGCACCGCGCCATTACCGTTTAGAGTTATAAATGGCACCTCTGCAGGGGCAATTAACTCTGCTGCATTAGCATGTTACGCTTCTTGTGCACATTTAGCAGTGAGGAAACTTGAATCTGTTTGGAAAAACTTTTCAACGTCTATGGTGTATAAAAGCGACTTTTTAAGTGTTTTTGGTCATATTGCTCGTAATATTTTAACGAGTTTTCAATCAGAGCATATTAATCACCCACCTGCGAGTTTGTTAAATAATCGTCCTCTTCGTGGCTTATTAAACGAGATATTAGATTTAAATCGAATTGAGCGTAACTTACATCGAAACTATTTAGATGCGTTATCGATCACAGCCTCCAGTTACACAACCGGTGACTCGGTGGCATTTTTTCAATCAAATACGCAAGCACCTTGGCAACGCGCTAAACGAGAAGGACGTGCAACACGTATTAACGTTGAGCATTTAATGGCATCAAGTGCTATTCCAATGGTATTTCCAAGCGTAAATATTTATAACCACTATTTTGGCGATGGCTCTATTCATCAACTATCCCCGCTTAGTCCGTCTATTCATTTAGGCGCTGAAAAAATATTTATAATTGGGGTAGATGAGCCAAAGGAGCAACATCCTCCTGGTTATTCAGCACATTACCCTGGCCTTTCTGCGGTCGCAGGGCATTTACTCGATAGTGTATTTACCGACACAATGCAGTCGGATTTAGAGCGTTTAGGCCGAGTAAACCGCACCTTAGGGCTATTACCCGCACGCGATAAACATCAAGAACTTAAACAAATTGAGGCGTTTGTAATTAACCCTTCGCAAAACTTCAATGCTATTGCAGCGCAGTATTACAACGATATGCCGTGGGCTATTAAAGTGCTGCTTAGAATAATCGGTGTGAAAAAGCATTCGCAATCGAGTTTAACCAGTTACTTATTATTCGAAAAGCGCTACACCCAGCACTTAATAAAAATAGGCTATGAAGATGGCATGGCAAAATTGCCTGAAATACGCCAATTTTTAGAATTAGACTAGGGCGTGTTGACCTTTGTGGATTGAAATTTGTTCAATCTAGGGGCGATTTAATCGCGGCGCGAGGTTTGTAATCGAGTGGGCTCGGTAACTGCTCCTGCGTTACTCTAATGGCTTACATCC
>NZ_JACJEM010000107.1:0-3066 GCF_014164085.1 Pseudoalteromonas sp. SG45-5
ACTCATTTACAGTAATTGGTATTTATACAATCAACAACCAAACCCACACCTCATTTAGTACGTTCAAGCAATTTAACTACTTGGGCTACAACCATTTCTGGCTCATCATTTTGTGGGTAGTGATAACTTTTATTTGTTATTACTATTTCACCTTGAGGAAAGGCATTAGCCCACTTTGAATGTAAGTCGCCCCACATTTCACGTGCCTTGTCGGTAAAAAATAATACAGATGGCTTTTTATATTTTTTAACTGAGGCGATTACTGTCACGGGTATGTCAGCAATTTGTGGGTAATCAGGCAGTGAGCGTTTTGCCCAAAAATCTAAATACTGATTCGACATTCCATTTTTCATATCGTCGAGCTTTATTGCTGCAATTTCTTTTTCAGCGCGTGGCAAATCAATCGCGCGCATAATATCTACATCGTGCTCTGATGCAGGCTCAATCAACATCAACGCTTTAATCTGATTAGGGTATGTTGCAGCAAATACACGCGCAATATAAGCACCATAAGAGTGCGCAATATATACAACAGGCTCTTCTATTTTCAGTGTTTTGAGTAATAATAAAGCCTCTGCTGCATATTTTTCTGAGCTATAATTTTTCTTTATTTGTGCAGAACCGCCATTACCAATACGAGAATATCGTATAACTTTAGCGTGTTGAATCAGTGATTCAAAAACCGGATCCCAATCACTTAAACCAGCAGAACCACCCGCTTCAAGTAAAATAGTATGTTTACCTTTACCAGCTAGCTCGTATTCAACGTCAAAGCCATTTACTTGAACTTTAGCCAGTTCAGCTAAAGCACTAGTAGATATAAAAAGTGAGTAGAGTAATGTTATTTTTAACTTTAATTTCATTGTATTAGGTAGATTTTTCTTTTATTAAATTAACTGATTTTTTAAGTTAGTACATGCCTTTAGTATCTGCCTTAAATATTCTTGGCTATTAACTCTGCTTTTAGCAAACCACCTTTAGTAAGTAACTTAGGAGCGAAACTTGGGTTACGTTTAGATTTGTAAGCATCAAGTATTAACTTAAGACCATGCGCTTCTAACAATGAGATATTTACTTCAGTATCCATTTCGGCGGACTCAATGAAATCATCTGAAAAGCTGGGCGCGATTATCAACACTTGTGCAACTCGTTTACCCTGGTTTTCTGCGCGAGTTACATAGGCTTTTACTTGCCGCGACGTTGTTGAATATTTGGCGAAATCTCCATTTTTACAGGTTTTTGCTTCACCTATAATTATGTCGTTATCACTTAGTGAAATTACGATATCTGCTTTATCTTTAGCAGTATTTAAATCTTTACGAAGGTCCTCGTCGATATTTAGCTCTAGTAGTTCAAAAATTGCTTTTGTGACTTCTTCAAACTTAACACCAATATCTGCTTCTGTTACATCTGCACCAACTTCCCTAAGAGTATTGATATCACGACGCGCTAATGCGTCGTAATTTTCAATTAGTTTATCGGTCGCATTAGCAAAGCTTTCTAAAATAGCAAAACGCGCATTACCACGTTTAGATAGCCCCATACTATCTCGAACTTCTCTTACTTCATCATTTGAAAGTAAATATAAAATATCATGAGGTGTGATACTCAAGGCACGTAATTTTTCAGTATCTATTATTTCATTAGCTTCAAGCTCAAATGCTTCTTTAAGCACTACTTGCATTGTTGGAAAATGTTCTTCTAATGTTTTTAGAAGCTGCTTAAATCCACTAGCGCTGAGGGAATCAAACTCCTTTTCTGTTGCACCTGATAGCGATGATAGTATTAAACTAATACGCTCATCTAAAGTAGTGCCAAGTTTTTCAGTGTCAATTTCTAAGTCTTGAATTAACTGTTTTAAGCGCTCTTTACGTTGATTTTGATTATCTTCAAGACTGTGAATATCATCTGATAGTAATCTAGCTGCGCTAAGCCCTGAATGAATAATTGTTTGAATCTTATCAGTTCGGCTTACGCCTCTTATTTTACGACCATGCGCTTTAAGTGCATTTGAAAGCTCAGCGTCAGTAAGAGTTCTGAGGATTCTTAATATATATTTATCGGCTAAATCTTTCCCTTGAATTTCATTAAGTAAAGTTACTATTTCATCTGGAATGAACACTTCTTGGCGTTTTTTACTTATAAACAATAACCCCATGTCCCTCAGACTATTTAAAGCATCCAGCACTCCATTTTTAGGAATAACATCGACTAAATGCTCTACAGCAGCGCATTCATCTGTTGTTAAATTCAACTCATCTGCAAGCACATTCAGAATGCTGCGCTCATCGTCAGTTACTTTAGCATCGCGATTATTCTTTTCATCATTAAAGTATGCTTCTTTCATGCATGCATGATAAATTTTCAAGGCCCGATTTCTTTCTAAAATGCTTTCAGTTGAATTTTGTTGAATATAATCTTTAAGCTCTTTTGAGAGCCTTGATAACTCAGCCCACTCTTTCTCATAAAGCGATTCAATCCAGCTAATTCGAGCAACTCCATTCCCGTCACGACTCAAAATATTAACTAGCAAGTTGAGTTGTGCTGTACTCATTAATATTTGATCTTTTACAGAGCATTTAAAAAAATCTCTGACCGTATGGAATAATTGGGTAATTTCGCTACCAGATGCGTTTTTAATTTGACCGTCAATGTTGTCTATTGTTTTAGCTAGTTTTTTATTATTCTTAGCAGCATCAGAACAAAGGCGGTCGAGACACGAAATAAATTTAGATTTTTCGACTTGGTTAACAATTGATAAAACTTGATTGAGTTTCATTTTTACAGAGTCCTTTCATATAATATGATCACAAATGTAACAGTTAATTTTATTCGCAGCAATAAAGCCCACTTTTGAATTACTTAATTAAGTATAGGTAAGCTCTAGCCCTCAAAATTCAAAAAGCCTAACTAACACCTCATTTATCACCCAAACCTATAAACTCCCTCGCCCATATGCCATAATCTAAATAATTCATTATTTTAGTAACTTGGCGCGTATTTAGACGCTTTTAAGTTAACTACTCAGGGTTTTCAGCATGGCATATCAAGAGCAAAATCAAGCAA
>NZ_JACJEM010000108.1:0-2256 GCF_014164085.1 Pseudoalteromonas sp. SG45-5
CAACCAAACTTACTTGACGCTTTCTTGCGATTGCCATAAGACACCCTGCTTGTTTTTTGCACTGAACAAAGCCTAGTACTTAGTTCGCCAAACTGCAAAAATTAGGGTGGGTGTCACTGTTAGTTTTGCTGCTTTCTTTTAAGCGCAAATTCGCTTTGTTTAATTTTAGGATGGTGTATATAACTGGGTATTTTAATCGCTTTAACTACACATGGCTCATCATCTAGCTGGCACTGCACAATACTGCCACACCCACTCCATAGGGAGGTTAGCGTATCGCCAATTTCAATCTGCTTAAAATAAGGGTGTAATAAAGGAAGGTAAAATGCCATGGTTAAAATAACTATCCGATTTTTTATTGAGTTTAACGTTGCTTACAGTATAAAAATAATTAATCTATTGGTGCAGGGTATTACTTCGCATAACAAAGTAGTTAAATATAAATATTACACGGGGGAGTCAATTGAGCCCCTTGCATTTAAGTCATTAATTTTATATAACTTTTTAACAATCAATCTTTAAAGTAAAATATCAAACCTTTTCTAAAGCTTTAATAACCCATTTAGCTACTGGCAGAAAATTATGAAAGATAGAGTAATATGGAAAGCGATTTTTGTTTTATCTCTTGTATTAACAATATACAGCATTAATAACAATCTCAAAATGCCTGTAATTGAAGGGAATGAAAAATCTAACCTCATAATGTGTGGGTTGTTTCTTTTCGATTTTTTTATCCTTCTAGGTAGTTTTGGTTTTGCATTTAAAATAAAAATTTTGAATTCTATAATATGGAAAATAACGGCTATTGCTTATCCATTATTAATCATCTTAGAAACTATATCTGATTTTTATGCGGGCGGTTACTTAGTTTATGAAATGATAACTTATTCATTATTTGTACTTTTCCTCACAGCTATATTAGTTGCGCCGGTTATTATGTACATTGATGATTTCAAAGCAACTGATCCTAAAAGTTAATATCCGTATCTATAATAATTAGCAAAAAATCATTTTGGGATCAGCTAAGATAAAATAGTAATAAATCTTTATTAACTTTATTACTTCTTGTGGTCACCTAACATAATTTTATCAAATGCGATTTAAACCCAACTACCTTGGGTTTAAATTCACAATAAATACTTTGGTTCAGGCCTTAGAAAGACGCCTTATTAAGCAGTCTACTAATTAAATCCCCTTGTTCATTTTGTCCTATCAATAAAGAATACTTCGAACCCGCTGTAAACTGATAGCTAAATTGAAATTCTAAGTGACGACTTTTCATATTTATGGAAATTAGATCTTGCCCTGATGGGCAGGCAAGTGCTTTATAAGCACTGTCCTTATCAACGGTTACTTCAATAGAGCTTCCATCAGAGCACTTACCTTGATAATTAATACCTTCGAGACTAGTCAAGTTAAAAATATCTACTTCAATAGATTTTCCATCTGTTAGTTTATGACTAAGCTCAACAAAATCAGTTTTTATTTCATACTTTTGCTCAGTGTTTAAAGCAGAATACGCTACAAGAACAAGTCGTGATGTTTCTTCGACAGCAGACTCATAACTCTTACTTTGCGTTTCTGTAACTGCATTTTTTGTATTTGAATCTAAGCTAATAATATCTAGTTTATTACTTCCAGGTATAGAAATGCTATAACTCAAACTTTCATTGACCTTAGGTACAAAGGGAGTATTTATTGCAGAATAAGGATCGACACTAAAAACAGTTCGATTAATTTGTGTTGATTGATTATTTTGTGTTTTTGCAAAAGTAACTCCAAAATCTAATTCTTTTTCTGTCATGTTTAATAAACCAACAGCAAGATTACTTGTTTGTATTTGAGTTTCTTTTTTTGTCGCTATTGTTGTCTTGACTGGTTCTGATTTGTTGGAGCTACCGCCGCACGCGGTCAAGCTAATACACAGGATAATTGGTAAAGTAATTGCACTTTTAAACATTTAAGGCTCTTTGAAATTTGATATGAACCGCGTATTCTACAATAAAAGATAATATAACTTGCAACTAAATTGTAATAAAAATGCAATTAAAATGTATTTTTTTGTTTGGGTATATTGACTTTATTCAAGCATTGCAGTAACGGGGTGAAAACGACTAAACTAGACAGCCACTCTAATTGAAAAACAAAACTGTTCCATTCAATCTACTTTTTAGGTTAATAATTTATCTTTTATCGCTAGGTTATTTTCATCCACAAAATAAGTCATTAACTCCATTAGACCTGAATTACGCACAT
>NZ_JACJEM010000109.1:0-2198 GCF_014164085.1 Pseudoalteromonas sp. SG45-5
TGTATAGAGCCAGTGTTCGGGAACATTACAGTGAACAAAGGCATGAATAAATTGACCTTACGGGGGCAAGCGAAAGTGAATGCGCAATGGCAATTGTATTGCCTTGTTCATAATATAGAAAAGCTGCAAAACATGATGCATTAAGAAGGGGAAGTCCTTTTAACCTCAAATAAGCCACTCAGACACCTGCAATCCCTTCCAAAACGCCAATTAAAACAATATCAAACACTTCTTTATATGCTGCGTAAAAGTACAGTAATAGATTGAACCAAAATAGGAACTCAGCTATGGTTTGTTTATCAATAAAAACAAATTTAAAAACGAGTTAATCTACAGGCTCGCTAGGGTTCTTTATGGATAGCACTAGAACTTATCTCAAAGGTGAGTTAAGGGAAACTTTTAAGGTAATTGAAACATGTTTGTCGTGTATTTACTCAGGGCAAACACATATGTATCGCGCTTTAGCTTCACAATTACGCCTTTTATTGTGTGACACAAGCCGTAAAAAAGATAATTCATTACTTGTATCTGTTCACCCTAAGTTAGAGGTGTCAGGTTTAGAGTCAATAAACTGGTCAAAGCATAGTTCAGGTTATTTACACATTAGCCAAACGGGAGCTGGAACTAACAGAGTAGCTCAAATGCCTTTCGAAATAACGCAGTTCTATACTGGATTATCAACGGCTGATCTTTTACTCGAAAAATCAAAATTAATCCCTATAGGGCAATGGAGTGAACAGTTCGTAACATATAGCCCAACAGAACTCACTATAAAGGAAATAATTCGTTCCGTTGCTGATAAGGGAGGTGGTGCGCATGTAGATGCTTCAATGTCACCAGCCCTTAAATACATGAGGGAACTTACTCCTGTAGGTAAAACATATGCTGAGCTTTTTATCATTGCTCTTGCACGATTTATTCATGCTCTTGGAGAGAAACTATTTTCTTACGAAGGCTGTAAATTGCCCAAAGAGTTATTTACGCAAACACTTCAAAAATTCAACTTAGGAATGGTTGCCCATCATGAGTGGGCTGATGCAAGGTCAGGAGTCACCGAACCCTAACAAGCTGTTAAACAAGGACAAAAAACAGTTGGTTTTTGCTCCTTCGTCGCTTATTTTAACCAACTATTTTATTGCCTGTTAACAGGGCGTTGAGGCTGTAGAATTACTCTTTTCAGGAACATATCTTACTGTCTCGAATTGATTGCTTTTTAACCTTGAATCCATCCGTTCGCTGTGATCTAATAGATATTATTCACCCACGGTAAATCGTTATGGCCAACTACAAGCCTGACTTATCCTGTCAAAATAAATTCATTCCTATCAATTTCGCTGAGCAAATTCTGCCTGGCACTTTTGAGTATGCCCTTTGTTATATTGTCGAAAATAAACTCGATTTATCAGGATTTGACGCGTGGTACAACAATGACAAAACGGGCGCTGCTGCGTATCCGCCCACGGTAATGCTAAAGATTATTTTGCTTGGCTATGCACATGGTTTGATCAGTAGCCGCCGAATTGCTAAAGCGTGTGAGACGAACATTTTATTTATGAGTGTGTCGGGTGATATCCAGCCGCATTACACCTCTATAGCGGGTTTTGTGGCTAAAATGCATGAACAGATTGAACCGCTGTTCACGCAAGTGCTGATGATATGTGATGAGGAAGACTTGATAGGCCGCAACATGTTTGCCATTGACGGGTGTAAATTAAAGTCCAATGCGAGTAAAGAGTGGAGCGGCACATTCGATGAGCTAGGGCGTAAAAAAGCAAAACTAGAACGCGCAAGCAAACGTATTATTGAACGCCACCAATCACAAGATGGGCTGGGCGAAGAGTTGATAACTCAGGATTTAAAACAAAAAGAAAAGCTGGATAAAAGTGCAGATAAAATCACCGAGTTCTTAGCCACTCATAAAGAAAAAACAGGCAGTAAAGGCAAGCCAGTTAAAAGTAATATCACTGACCCTGATAGCGCGAAAATGACCACGTCAAAAGGGACAATTCAAGGCTACAACGGCATCGCGATTAATGACGATAAACACCAAATACTTGCATTGGGTAAATAACGGCAAGCACAAGCGTGGGGCTCAGTGGGTGAGCAACAAACTCTACAGCCAGCTGTTAAGCAATTAAAACAACAGCTCGATAAATTAAACACTGACAAACCCAAAGACGAGCACACGATTAAATTCA
>NZ_JACJEM010000010.1:0-2792 GCF_014164085.1 Pseudoalteromonas sp. SG45-5
CTATGTAGTGTGGTTATTCCCCATAAATGGGCGATAACGTAGCATTAATGCCAAACAGGCGCTGCCCAAAGGGTTCTTCCTAGGGGCTATTTACTCTTTGTTGCTCGGTTTTTACTTAGCCCACTCGATTACAAACCTCGCGCCGTGATTAAATAGCCCCTAGTTTGAACAAATTTTAATCCGCAAAGATCAACAGACCCTAATAAAGCATGCTCAACGATAGATACAATTAATTGCTCATGAACAGTGAGCCGATTAATGCTTACAGGGACGTAAGCATTAATACCAACTTGCATAAATCTGTAATTTTCTAAACGTTAAATAGACCCCATATATAAGCAGATTGATATAAGAATAACGCAGGAGCAGTTACTAAGCCCTTTCGATTACAAATCTTACGGCGCGATTAGATTCTTCAAGATAGAAAAAATTCCAATCCTAAAAGCACAACAGCGCTTAGTTTCTCCTTGATATCCCCCACATTTTTTATGTATTTTATTCCGTTATCTGTTTTATTAGCCATAATAAATAGATAACAAAGCGTATTAAAAGAGTGTGTGTGGACAATTTATTTATTTTTATGATTTCAGTAGGAGTGTTACTTTTAGCTGTAAGCATAAAGCCAGCCTTAAAAATATGCACAAAAACAAATAGATTTGCTTGGGGTTTATTACTTGTTTTTATTGTGTGCTTTATTTTTGGCTACTGGTGGGTACTTTATTACTTTGTTAATAATGATGTTAATGAACCTATAGCGTTAAGCGTTTCGGTTATTTTATTAGGTGGTGGTGCATTTGTTTATTTGGTTATTCGGCTAAGTCTAAAAAGTATTTTAGAAATTGAACGCTCTGCTGAACATCAGCGTTTTTTAGCAGAGCACGATAGTCTAACAAACCTTCCTAATCGGAAAAAGTTTTTTAAAGTTGTTAATAAAAAAATAGAATGCAACGAACCTTTCATTTTATTACTGATCGATTTGAGTAACTTTAAACGCGTTAACGATGCTTATGGTAATAGCTTTGGTGACTCGTTATTATGCTTGTTTTCTAAAGTCCTTAGCCAGTATTTATCTGAATTTGCTAAATTGTATCGAATAGGTGGCGACGAGTTTGCTGTGGTATTAAATGCGGTTTCTCAACACGCTTATATTAACTGCATACGCTTAATTAACGACGCTATAGCAAACCCGTTTTCTATTCATGAGCAAAGTATACGAGTTTACTTAAAAATAGGGGTGAGCGACTACCCAAAAGATAGCATGCAGACAAATGAGTTATTTAAGCAAGCCGATTTAGCTCTTCATGAAGCAAAAAAAACACAGCAACAGGTTGTTAATTATTTCAGCGATTTGAGTGCACGAGCAGACGATTTGTTTAATATGTCGACAAAAATTAAAAGAGCATTAAAAAACCAAGAGTTCGAGCTTTTTTTACAACCCATCTTTGCTTCAAAACACGATGATATGCATGGCGCAGAGGTATTAATTCGCTGGCCACAAAATGATGGCACGTTCATTAGCCCTGATATATTTATAAAAACGGCGGAGCAAACGGGGCAAATTTTAGCTATATCAAAATGGGTAGTGTTAGAAACAATACAGCATTTAAAAAAACTCAAAAAAGCAGGGTTTAAAGGCTCGTTACATGTCAACCTTTCAACAAGGGACTTAGAGAGCTTAGACTTTTATGAATTTATAGAGCCGTTAATTAATCTAGATCCGACTTTGAGTGATTTTATTATGTTTGAAATTACAGAAGGCGCGATGATGACCAACTTAGATACAGCACGCAGCATGATGTACAAACTAAATGCACATGGTTTTGAGTTTAGCATTGATGACTTTGGTACTGGGTTTTCTTCGTTATCACTCTTAAGAGAATTACCAATTAGCCAAATAAAAATAGATCAGTCGTTTATTAAAGGGATGCTCTCACAAAGTGCCGATCACGCGATTGTTGAATCAACGTTATTTTTAGCAAATAGACTTAACTGCAAGGTTGTTGCAGAAGGGATTGAAAATGAATATTTACAAGAAGCACTAACATCAATGAATTGTGACTATTTACAAGGATATTATTATAGTAAGCCAATTGGTATTGATGATTTTATTAAAAAATATTTTTATGAGGAGGTATAGAATTATTTAACAAATTGGCTGGGATACCAGGATTTGAACCTGGGAATGCCAGGATCAAAACCTGGTGCCTTACCGCTTGGCGATATCCCAACTATAAATTTGAATTAATTTTAGTTCTTAATAAGAACATGGTGCGGAAGGAGAGACTTGAACTCTCACAACCTAAGTTACTGGAACCTAAATCCAGCGCGTCTACCAATTCCGCCACTCCCGCATCACTAATTTGCTAATTTTAACTCTAAGCTAGAGTGATTCTTATATCCAACTTTCCTTGGTAGAAGAAGTTGGCTGGGATACCAGGATTTGAACCTGGGAATGCCAGGATCAAAACCTGGTGCCTTACCGCTTGGCGATATCCCAACTAAGAATATTTGATAATTTTAGTTCCTATCAAGAACATGGTGCGGAAGGAGAGACTTGAACTCTCACAACCTAAGTTACTGGAACCTAAATCCAGCGCGTCTACCAATTCCGCCACTCCCGCATTACTAGTTTGCTAATTTAAACTCTAAGCAAGAGCAATTCTTATGTCCAACTTTCCTTGGTAGAAGAAGTTGGCTGGGATACCAGGATTTGAACCTGGGAATGCCAGGATCAAAACCTGGTGCCTTACCGCTTGGCGATATCCCAACTAAGAATATTTGATAATTTTAGT
>NZ_JACJEM010000010.1:2892-96544 GCF_014164085.1 Pseudoalteromonas sp. SG45-5
TCCTATCAAGAACATGGTGCGGAAGGAGAGACTTGAACTCTCACAACCTAAGTTACTGGAACCTAAATCCAGCGCGTCTACCAATTCCGCCACTCCCGCATCGAGTATACAGGTATTCATGTTTTGGAACCTAAATCCAGCGTCTTATTCAAGACAACTGCCAATTCCGCCACTCCTGCATTATCACTTTGAATTAATCAAAGAAATGGTAGTTATTTTAAACTCTTCATTGAGTGCAATTTAACTCTTGCAGAGCCACTTCTAAAAAAGAAATGGTGGCTAAGACGGGATTTGAACCTGTGACCCCATCATTATGAGTGATGTGCTCTAACCAGCTGAGCTACTTAGCCATTGTTGGCTGGGATACCAGGATTTGAACCTGGGAATGCCAGGATCAAAACCTGGTGCCTTACCGCTTGGCGATATCCCAACAATAACAATTGATAGTTTTAATTCTTATCAAGAATTATGGTGCGGAAGGAGAGACTTGAACTCTCACATCCTAAGATACTGGAACCTAAATCCAGCGCGTCTACCAATTCCGCCACTCCCGCACACAAGGTAGTTATTTTAAACTCTTCATTGAGCAACAAAAAATATGGTGGCTAAGACGGGATTTGAACCTGTGACCCCATCATTATGAGTGATGTGCTCTAACCAGCTGAGCTACTTAGCCATCTTTTTTGTTAGCACTTCATCGCTGAGTGCGGGGCGTATTATGCTGATATGACCCAAATTCGTCAACACCTTTTTTGTAAAAAAACACTTAACTGTGTTTGTTTGCAGGAAAATTAAGCTAACCGGCTAAATTTTAATAAAAATGCTGTTTTTTTAACACCCTTTAAAGTTCAACATCTCGTTTATTCTGAAATTTTTTAATTCAGCCTCATAACCAAAGTAGAGAAATTAGCAACTAGTGCCTTTTAACATTCAAGATGGTTGGTTTTTAATGATTAAAATTTAAACTTGTTTGATCATTATGCGCATACACTCATTAAGAGAACTTAGGGCGTGTTTATCTTTGGTGGTTAAATTTGGCTGCAGCGTGTTTGGTTTTATGTAAGACAGTGCCTGTGGTGTTTGGATATTCTCTATTAATACGTTATAACGCGATATAAATGCCGGACATGGGCCGCTCTTTGGAGCACGTGCTAACGTTGTTCAAAATTTTTGCCTCGTTAATGCGCTATTTCTTATCGTTAAATAACCTGAACTCTGATTATAACGTATTGAAAATAGCTCCTATACTTATACAGGTTGGTATAAACACGCTTTTAGGTGCTTTGCTAATGCAGTGGAGGAGGTTATGCTGAGTGGCTGTTGTATTTAGCTGATACAAAAAAGGCTCGTAAACACGAGCCTTTAAAAATTAATTCCCATCTAAATGGATTTAATTTTATTTATACGTTAAACAAGAAGTTCATTACATCGCCATCTTTAACAATGTACTCTTTACCTTCTTGACGCATCTTCCCCGCTTCTTTTGCACCGCTTTCGCCTTTAAAAGCAACAAAGTCGTCAAAAGCAATCGTTTGCGCACGGATAAAGCCACGCTCGAAGTCGGTATGGATTTTACCCGCTGCTTGTGGTGCAGTTGCACCGACAGGGATTGTCCATGCGCGTACTTCTTTTACGCCAGCTGTGAAGTAAGTTTGTAATTGTAGTAATTCATAACCACCGCGAATAACAAGGTTAAGACCTGGCTCTTCTAGACCAAGATCAGCCATAAACTCAAGCTTGTCTTCGTCATCTAATTCTGAAAGCTCAGACTCGATAGCGGCACATACAGGAACAACAATCGCATCTTCAGCAGCAGCTATAGCACGAACACGGTCAAGGTATGGATTATTTTCAAAACCATCTTCAGCAACATTTGCAATATACATTGTTGGTTTGATAGTTAAAAAGTTTATAGAGCTGATTGCTGCTTTTTCTTCTTTAGTTAATTCTAAAGCACGTAAAGTTAAGCCTTCGTCAAGATGCACTTTTACTTTTTCAAGTACAGCATTTTGCTCTTTAGCATCTTTATCGCCACCTTTTGCTTTTTTTGCATTACGGAAAAGGGCTTTTTCAGCGCTATCCATATCAGCAAGTACTAACTCAGTGTTGATTACATCAATATCGTCAGCAGGGTCAATAGTGCCTGCTACGTGGATGATGTTTTCATCTTCAAAACAGCGGACTACGTGGCCAATTGCATCAGTTTCACGAATATTAGCTAAAAACTGATTACCAAGGCCTTCGCCTTTAGATGCGCCTTTAACTAGACCGGCAATATCTACAAATTCCATACTTGTGGTAAGAACTCGTTGCGGGTTAACAATTTTAGCAAGTTCGTCTAAGCGAGGATCTGGCACCGGCACCACACCTGTATTAGGTTCAATGGTACAAAAAGGAAAGTTAGCGGCTTCAATACCCGCTTTGGTTAGTGCATTGAAAAGCGTTGATTTACCAACGTTAGGCAAGCCAACGATGCCACATTTAAAACCCATAGTAAGATACCTTGTTTAGAATTCGTTTAAACGGTGTACTTGGACCCAAGTTACTAGGGTTTAAACGAATGTAGTCTGTTTTGTGCTTTTAACACACCATCTTTTGCAAGTATTTCCATGCAACGAACTGCTTCATCAACAGCAGCATCCATTTTTTCTTGGTCTTCTTTGGCTGCTTTTCCAAGCACCCAACCAGTTACCATTTCACGATGCCCCGGATGACCTACACCAATGCGCAAGCGCATAAAGTCTTTTTGATTTGCCATTTTTGCAATAATGTCTTTTAAGCCATTATGACCGCCATGCCCGCCGCCTTTTTTTAATTTGGCAACGCCTGGGTCTAAATCCAGTTCGTCATGAGCAACTAAAATGTCCTCGACAGGGATTTTGAAAAAATTAGCTAAACTACCGACCGCTTTACCACTTAAATTCATGTAAGTAGTGGGGATCAATAATTTGAATTCTTGGCCTTGAATGATCACTTTGCCTGTAAGGCCATGATATTTAGGATCGTGTTTTAGAGTGCAGTTATAGCGTGCAGCGATTTGCTCGATGAACCAAGCACCTGCATTGTGGCGTGTGTTTGCGTATTCGGGGCCTGGATTAGCCAGGCCCACAAGCATTTGAATAGAATTCAAGGTTGCGAGACCTTAAAAATTATTCTGCTGCTGCAGCGTCGTCTTCAACTGGAGCTGCTTTGTTTGCTTTGATAGTCAGGATAGACTGATCATGGCCTTCGCCTTTAGCTAAATCTACAGAGCTAACGCCTTTAGGGAAAGTAAGGTCTGAGATATGAACTGAATCGCCAACAACAAACTTAGAAACATCTACTTCGATGAATTCTGGAAGTGCTTTTGGAAGACACGTAATTTCAACTTCAGTTAACTGGTGAACAACAGTTGCGCCAGCTTTAGTTACAATCTCTTCACCGATGAAGTGTAGAGGAACTTTAGTTTGAAATTTATGAGTAGCATCTACACGTTGGAAATCAAGGTGAGTAAGCTTAGGCTTGAATGGGTGACGTTGGATATCTTTTAAGATTACTTCAACAGCTTCGCCATCTACGTTAAGCGTAAGGATATGCGTGTAAAAACCTTCGTCTTCTTGTGCTTTGATCATATCTTTATGAGCAAAAGTAAGAGATAGGGCTTCTTTATCAGCTCCGTAAAGGATTGCAGGAACTTTGTCTTCGCGACGTAGGCGGCGGCTCGCACCAGTACCAGTTTCTACGCGAAGTTCAGCGTTATAAGTGTAAGTTTTGTTAGACATGATGTCTCCAATAATTATAAGTGTGGGGCCTTTGCGACCAAGGACCCCAGCCAAAAGGCGCGCTATCATACCACTGCGAACTTGTAAAATATACACAGTCCACAAAAAAAGCGCCAAAAGGCGCTTTTATATTCAAAAATGTTTAACTTTAATGTTCAAACATCGCTGAAATAGATTCTTCGTTACTAATACGACGAATAGTCTCTGCTAACATATCTGCTAACGTTAGTACTTTTACTATATCAAGTGCTTTTAGTTCTTCAGATAACGGAATTGAATCAGTTACGATTACTTCATCGATAACCGAATTACGCAAATTTTCAGCCGCTTGACCAGAAAGAATAGGGTGCGTAGCGTAAGCAAATACACGCTTAGCGCCATGTTCTTTAAGTGCTTCAGCAGCTTTACATAACGTACCACCGGTATCAATCATATCATCAACGATAATACAATCACGGCCTTCAACATCACCAATAATATGCATTACTTGTGAAACGTTCGCTTGAGGGCGACGTTTATCAATAATAGCCAAATCAGTGTCGTTTAGAAGTTTTGCAATTGCGCGAGCACGTACAACACCACCAATATCTGGAGATACAACAACAACATCTTCAAAATGACGAGCTTTCATATCTTCAAGCAATACTGGGCTGCCAAATACGTTATCAACAGGTACATCAAAGAAGCCTTGGATTTGTTCAGCATGTAAATCAACCGTAAGAACACGGTCAACGCCTACGCTTGATAAGAAATCGGCAACAACTTTTGCTGTAATTGGTACTCGAGCAGAACGTACACGACGATCTTGACGGGCATAACCAAAATAAGGAATGACGGCAGTAATACGACCTGCAGACGCACGACGTAGGGCATCAACCATAACGATAAGTTCCATAAGGTTATCGTTTGTAGGGGCACAGGTTGATTGCAAGATAAAAACATCCGAGCCACGGACATTTTCATTTATTTGAACACTGATCTCACCGTCGCTAAAACGGCCAACAACAGCATCGCCTAATTCAATATATAAACGTTTTGCAACTTTTTGAGCTAACTCAGGTGTTGCGTTACCAGCGAAGAGCTTCATGTCAGGCACGGTTGGGTTCCTCAGGCACTGAAATTTTGGACTAACGAGCAATGATAAAGATCATTGCGAGTTAACTTATGATTACTTTTACGTTACTTCATTGATCGAATATGGCGGCTAACTCCGTATGAGCAGGGGAAGTATTAACGCTTGATGCGATAAACCCCTGCCAAGTATGGGGGAGATTAGCAAGTACATCTTGTGCTTGAACTTGACTAGCAAATTCAACAAAACAACATGAACCTGTTCCGGTCATCTTCGACGGGGCGTATTTTAGCAACCACTGGAGGGTTTTTTCAACCTCAGGACAGAGCTTTTTAACTAAAGGCTCACAATCGTTGCTCAAAGTTTGGCATTTCCAATCACCTAAAATTTTTGGCGTATCGCGTTTTAAGTCTGGATGTGTGAATATTTTAGCCGTACTTACATGCTGATTTGGATGCACAACACAGTACCATTTTTGTTCAAGTTCTACGTGCTGTAATTTCTCGCCAATGCCGTGTGCTATGGCGCTTTGACCGCGTATAAATACGGGAACATCCGCGCCTAATTGTAGCCCTAAATCAGCTAATTCATCCACACTATTATTTATATTCCAGAGTTTATTAAGTGCTAATAATGTTGTGGCTGCGTCGGATGAACCTCCTCCAACACCGCCTCCCATAGGCAGGCGTTTAATTAAATTTATTTTTACACCTAACTGCGATTTATTCTGCGTTTGTAATAATAAAGCGGCTTTGTAGATGAGATTATCATTTAAAGGTATGTCTTTAGTATCACCCGTGACTAAAATAGTGGATGTGCTTGTAAGTTCAAAAGACAGTTCATCGCCAAAGTTTAAAAAGGTAAATAGCGTTTCAAGCTCATGATAGCCATCAGCACGACGACCATTAATGTGTAAAAATAAATTGAGCTTTGCAGGTGCAATAACTGAAAAAGAAGTTGTTTTAGCCATGTTTAATTAAATCGCCAATCGTAGAGTTGAATTTTAATTTTAATCTGCTGATGCTTTAACGTCAGTTTGGTTGGTAGCCAATAGCCTTCACTTTGTATGTAGCTACTGTAATCTATTTGCCATTTTTTTCCGTTATTATCAAACCACAGTACTTGCTTTGCCCGACCAAGTTGATCAACGACTAAGCTTTGATCGTCAATGGTGCCTTTTAGCCAACTGCCGGCATTATTTACGGGCAGTGTAAAACCCGTTAACCGCTTAAGAAGTCGTGCAGCATCCGTATCGAAATACTTTTTGTCATCAAACTCAAGTTCAGCCATTTTACTTGTTTGCTTAAGTTGCAAAATACGTGTACCAATAAATGATGTGAGCACTAAATCATTATTATTTTCCTTTTGTTGCCAATTTAAGTTTGCAGATTGGCGTTCATCTGGGCTTATAAACGCAAGTTTACCTTCCACATGCCAAGTTTTTTGATTTACGAGGCGAGGCTTCCAATCATCATAAAGCACTGTTTTAGATGTGATTTGTTGAGCGCAACCGCCTAAAAATAAAAAAGTTATGGCTAAAATAAAATATTGTCGAGTCAAATGTTGTTCCTTACTTTCCATATTCCGCTGATTTTTGGTAAAATTGCCGCCCTAAAGTAGGGCTCAGCAATATTTGGCAAATATGACCATAATAGCACTAGGTATAAATCACAAAACCGCTTCCGTAGAACTACGTGAAAAAGTGGCTTTTTCGCCTGAGCAAATTTCAGAGGCGTTACAACAATTAAGCGGTCATGCTGACTTTAATGAAGCGGTGATTGTCTCTACGTGCAATAGAACCGAAATCTATTGTAGCCTTGCTCAGCAAAATTCCCAAATACTGTTGACTTGGCTTGCCAGTTTCCATGGTTTAGATGAACATGAACTGAGTAGTAATATATATTGTCATGAAGATAATGACGCAATAAACCATTTGATGCGTGTCGCATGTGGTTTAGATTCATTAGTCCTAGGTGAACCGCAAATTCTTGGGCAAATAAAGCAAGCTTATTATAGTGCTAAAACCCACGACGCTGTAGGTGTTACGTTTGATCGCTTATTTCAAAAAACATTTTCGGTAGCTAAAGAAGTTCGCACAGAAACAAATATAGGCGCCAGTGCCGTGTCTGTTGCATTTGCAGCTGTTAATTTAGCAAAGCATATTTATGGCAAGCTTGATAAAACGAATGTGCTATTGATAGGCGCGGGTGAAACCATAGAACTTGTTGCTAAACATTTATATCAAAATGAGCCGCAAAAAATTACAGTAGCAAACAGAACAATAGAGCGAGCACGCAATTTAGCTGATGAAGTGTCGGCAGATGTTATTGCGTTGGCGCAGTTACCAGAGCGTTTACATAAAGCGGATATAATTATAAGTTCTACTGCAAGTACACTTCCTATTATAGGGAAAGGCGTGGTAGAGCAGGCGCTTAAACAGCGCCGCAATAAACCTATGTTGTTTATTGATATTGCTGTGCCGCGCGATATAGAAAGCCAAGTAGGTGAACTCGATGCGGCTTACTTATATTCAGTTGATGACTTGCAAACGATTGTCAGCGAAAATATGGCTGCGCGCGAGCAAGCAGCACAGCAAGCACAAATTATTATTACCGAACGCACTAAAGAGTTTTTAATGTGGTTGCGTTCACTCGATTCAGTGGGGTTAATTCGTCATTATCGAAACGATGTTCAAACAATAAAGTCGGAATTAGTAGAAAGAGCTGTTAGCCAACTTTCTAGTGGTAAAGATGCAGAAAAAGTAATTTTAGAGTTGGCCAATAAATTAACCAATCGCTTAATGCACGCGCCTACCCGTGCTATTCAAGATGCAGCGAAAAAAGGTGAAGTGGCTCAATTAAATCAATTGAAAAAAATGTTAGGTATTGACCAGGAATAACCGTTAAATGAAAGAGTCTGTTTACAACAAATTAGAAACCTTAGTTGAGCGTTATGAAGAAGTACAAGCGCTACTAAGCGATCCGTCGGTCATTAGTGATCAAAATCGTTTTCGTGGGCTCTCAAAAGAATATTCTGAGCTTGAAGAAATCGTAAAAACGTTTTTAACTTATAAAGAAACGCAAGACGATTTAGCCAGTGCAGAAGAAATGCTGAAAGATTCTGACCCTGATATGCGTGAAATGGCGCAAGAAGAATATAAAGAAGCTAAAGCACAAATCCTGGTAATTGAAGATCAAATTCAAGTATTAATGCTGCCAAAAGATCCGCGAGATAACAACAATGTGTTTGTTGAAGTACGTGCTGGAACGGGCGGTGATGAAGCGGCTATTTTTGCTGGTGACTTATTTCGTATGTACAGCCGTTATGCAGAAACTAAAAAATGGAAAGTAGAAGTTGTGAGCACCAATGAAGGTGAGCACGGTGGTTACAAAGAAGTGATTGCGAATATCAGTGGTGAAGGTGTTTACGGGCAATTAAAGTTTGAATCAGGTGTACATCGCGTACAACGCGTTCCTGAAACTGAATCTCAGGGCCGTGTTCATACTTCTGCGTGTACAGTTGCGGTAATGGCTGAAGTACCGGAGGCCGAAGCGATTCAAATTAATACTGCTGATTTAAAAGTAGATACATTTCGTGCATCAGGCGCAGGTGGCCAGCACGTTAATAAAACAGATTCTGCTATTCGACTTACGCATATACCAACAGGGGTTGTGGTTGAGTGTCAGGACCAACGTTCGCAGCATAAAAACCGTGCTAAAGCGATGTCTGTACTTGCAGCTCGACTGCAGCAAGCTGAAGATGAAAAGCGTCATGCGGCAGAAGCATCTGAACGTCGTGACTTAGTAGGGAGTGGCGATCGTTCTGAACGAATCCGTACTTATAACTATCCGCAAGGTCGTATTACTGATCACCGTATTAACTTAACACTTTATCGTTTAAACGAAGTGGTAGCCGGTGATTTAAGCGCGATTATTGACCCGTTAATGCAAGAGCATCAGGCTGATTTACTTGCCGCGATGGGCGACGAGTAATTGTGAGCCAAACCCTCGAACAAGCTATTGCTGCAGGGGCTGAATTATTAGCCGCTAGCAGCGAAAGCGCCAAATTAGACGCACAAGTTTTACTGCTACATATTCTTCAAAAACCTCACAGTTACCTTTTCACTTGGCCAGAGCATGCGCTTAATGCTGAACAACAACAGCAATTTAATACATTTTGCCAACGACGTTTAAACGGTGAACCTGTTGCACATATTACTGGGCAACGTGAGTTTTGGAGTTTGTCACTTGAAGTTAATGCAACTACATTGATCCCGCGCCCTGATACCGAAACATTGGTGGAGCAAGCCCTTGAAATGGATGTGCCTTTAGATTCTAAGGTGCTTGATTTAGGCACAGGCACGGGGGCAATCGCACTGGCGCTTGGCAGTGAAATGCCTAACTGGAATATTATTGCAGTAGATAGAGTGAATGAAGCGGTAGCATTGGCTAAGCGTAACCAACAGCGTTTGGCGATCAATAATGTAAACGTTAAACAAAGTAATTGGTTTAGTGCGCTAGAAAATGAAAAATTTAACCTAATTGTCACTAATCCTCCTTATATTGAGAGTGATGATATACATTTGAATCAAGGTGATGTTCGCTTTGAGCCGCTTTCAGCTTTAGTTGCTGATGATTCGGGAATGTCTGATATAAAACAAATAATTATACAATCACGTGACTATTTACTATCTAATGGCTATCTTTTAATAGAGCACGGTTTTGATCAAGGTAAAGCTGTTCGTGATTTTTTTAAACAAATGGCGTTTATTAATATTAAAACAGTTAAAGATCTTGGTGATAATGACCGTGTAACACTCGCACAGTGGACTTGAAGAATAACAATTGCCTGCTTGTGTGTTAAATAATGCCATGAAGGAATTTTTATTATGATGGGTGATTTTTTATTTTCGGATGAGCCAGAAGAATCAGTTAGTGAGATTGAGCAGGGCACCTGGAAAGTATTAATCGTTGATGACGAGCCTGAAGTTCATGCTGTTACAAAGTTAGCATTGAGTGATTTTGAGTTTCAGAATAAGCGCTTAGAATTTATAAGTGCTTATTCTGGTGCTGAAGCAAAACAATTAATAGACAAACATACGGATGCAGCGATTGTATTGCTCGATGTTGTCATGGAAACGGATGATGCTGGCTTACAGGTCGCTAAGTATATCCGTGAAACAGCACAAAATAATCATATCCGCATTATATTAAGAACAGGCCAACCAGGCCAAGCGCCTGAGAGGCAAGTAATTGTTAATTACGATATTAATGATTACAAATCGAAAACAGAATTAACCGCGCAAAAGCTATTTACTGTTATTATGTCAAGCCTTCGCTCTTATCGCGATATTATTACCATAGAGCAATCGCGAGAAGGGCTAGAAAAGATAATAAAAGCATCAAGAGATATATTTTCAGCACATTCAATAGAGAGTTTTATTGAAGGTGTGATGCAACAATTAGTGTCGCTTTTGGGCACCTCCGATCAAGCAATGTACGCGACCACATTAGTAGCCCAAAATCCTGAAGAGAGAAATAATAAAAAATTAATAGTGTGTTCTGGTACGGGGGATTTTGAAAAAAGTGAAGGTAAAGAGTTAGAGCAAGTACTAGAAGAAGGCCAATTAATGGCTTGTGAACAAGCGCTAATTAATAAATCGATTATATACAAAGATAATTATCTTTTTGCATACTGTACAAGTGAATATAATCATAAATCAATGTTGTTTATATCAGGCATACCGAAAAATTTGACAGAGACGCAGCGTCATTTAATTGAAATCTTTTCGCAAAATGTGCAATTAGCATTTGAAAATGTACAGTTACAATCTGAAATTGAAGCGACGCAGCAAGAGCTTGTTTTTAGGCTAAGTGAGGCCGTTGAGCAACGCTCAAGTGAGACTGGTAATCATGTTAAGCGTGTTGCACATATTTGCCATATTTTAGCAACGGGTTATGGCTTATCTAAGCATAATGCGGAGTTGATCCGCTTAGCATCCCCATTACATGATGTTGGTAAAATTGGTATTCCTGATGCTGTGTTGAACAAACCTGCTAAATTAGATGCCCAAGAATGGGAAGTGATGAAAACCCATACAGAAAAAGGGCATGTTATTTTAAAAGATTCGCCGTATGAAATTGTGAGTGCCGGTGCGGTTATAGCTAAAGAACACCATGAAAAGTGGGATGGTTCAGGTTATCCTCAAGGTTTGAAAGGGGAAGATATTAATGTATTTGGCCGCATTGTTGCATTAGCTGATGTATACGATGCACTTCGCCACAAACGTTGTTATAAAGAGTCTTGGACATTACAAAATGTAGTAGATGAAATAAATGAGCAAAAGGGCAAACATTTTGAGCCTAAGCTTGTTGACATCTTTAACGACAAAATTAATGAGTTGGAAGCGGTGCTTGTCCGTTTCCCCGATTAAAGTATTTTTTTAAAACAGAAGTTTAGAGGCATATGGATTATTTAGCAGTAAAACACTCGCACATGGCAATTGCATTATTAAGTGTGATTTTATTTTATGTTCGTTCTTTTTCGAGAATGGGAAGGGGTAAAATAGCAAAGAACAAACTGGTATTTATTGGTAGCCACAGTATAGATACCTTGCTACTAGTTTCTGCATTGGCACTTGTATTTATGGCAAAAATCAACCCGCTTGAACAATTATGGCTTTTAGAAAAGATTGTATTAGTAGTGGCTTATATTTTTATTGGCATTAAAAGTTCTAAACAAACGCAAGTGCAAGCAAAAATTATTTATACAATCATTAATACGTTAGTTATTTTAGCGATAGGCTATTTAGCGACGTCTAAATCCGCTTTATTATTTTAACGATTTAATAATTAGGGCTTTATACTTGTTTTGTAAAGCCCTTGTTGTAGCTCCCTCCTTAAATAATCAACACATTACTATATTGGTATCTAACTTTAAAATTAGGTAAACTACGTCTTCGTTTTCTAGGAATGTTGTAGTATTGATGACCACCCTCGGGTTTGATGAACACGATGAATCATATATTGATGATGCTTATGACGAATTTACGCCAGCGGCCATCTATCGTTGTATAAAAGCGGAATCTAAATGGGATCCTCAAATAGATTTAACAGCAAGTTTTGAAACCTTAACTTACTTTGAGCAGAAAATTGATGCGCTTTGTTTAAAATTAAGAGACGAGCACGAGCGCCTAGATAAATTGCTTGATACCTTTTACAGCAATTGGCTATTCAGTGCTTCTAGCTTGAAAGTACCTGAGTATAAATTAAATAGTTTAAGTTACGCACTAACGATGCGAAGTGGTTCTCCAACAACGTTAGCTATTTTGCTTTGCCATTTTTTACAACACGCTAAACTTGATGCCAGCATCAGCTTGAACCAAGGTGAGCTTGGTGTTCATGTTGCCATCAGTGATGAAGAAGGTTACATAATAGAGCCAAGTAGTGGGCAACAAAGCTGGTATATAATCCCTGAAAATGCAGATGAAGATGATGGTCAAGAACAAGAACCCCTAGAACTCATTTTTGATGATGAGGTATATAAGTTGTTTTTAGCGCAGCAAAAGTGGTCGTTTATTAGTGAAAATAAATTTGGTCACGCTTTAGCCTGTGTAGAAATGCTAATGGAATTAATAGGTGATGACCCCTATGAAAGACGCGACAGAGGCTATTTATTAAATCAATTAGATTGCCCTAAAATGGCGCGTGCAGATTTACAGTTTTTTATTGATGAGTGCCCAGACGATCCCGCTATTGAGATCATTCAATATCAAATAGAAGAACTAGAAGATAATAATAAAACTCACCATTGAGGTGTGTTGATCTTTCAAAATTGATGTTGAAAGATTAATACATCTACAGAATAGGAATAGTTATGGTCGAAGCTCAAAGCGCATTAATCACCAATGATGCCGTTGTACTTGGTTTACTTGCTGTTATTTTAGGATTTATTTTTAAAACCTCGAGCAGCGAACGCCCAGCTCTAAAAACGTTTTATAAATACGTACCCGCTTTATTACTTTGTTACTTTTTACCATCATTGCTCAATACATTCGGTATTGTTGATGGCAATAAGTCGAATGTTTATTATGTAGCTTCGCGCTATTTACTGCCTGCCTGTTTAATACTTCTTACCATTAGTATTGATTTAAAAGCCATACTCAATTTAGGTCCCAAAGCACTTATTATGTTTTTAGTCGGTACTTTGGGTATCGTTATTGGTGGGCCTTTAGCTATTTTAGTCGTCAGTGCTGTTGATCCGAGTATTGTTGGTGGCCACGGTCCTGATGCTGTTTGGCGCGGTATGACAACGGTTGCCGGTAGCTGGATTGGTGGTGGTGCAAACCAAGCTTCTATGAAAGAGATGTTTGAAGTCGGGGGAGACATCTTTTCTGTTATGGTGACGGTTGATATTATCGTGGCAAATATTTGGATGGCTGTTTTATTATTAATGGCAGCAAATCATAAAAAAATTGATGCCGCAATTGGTGCAGATACCAGCGCAATTGAAGGTTTAAAACGTCGGATAGAAGCGTACCATGCAGAACATGCTCGTATACCAACACTTAATGATTATATGGTGTTGCTTGCTATTGCATTTGGTATTACTGGTTTTGCGCATTTTTGTGCTGACTTTCTTGGACCTTATTTTGGTAGCACTTATGAATGGGCAAAAGAATACAGCTTAAACAGTAAGTTCTTTTGGTTAATAGTTATATCAACGACAATTGGTATTAGTTTATCGTTTACTAAAGTGAGGCAAATAGAAGCGTTTGGCGCTTCAAAAGTGGCCTCTAGCTTTTTATATATTTTAGTTGCTGCTATTGGTTTGCATATGAATGTAACCGCCATTTTTGATAATCCTGGCTTGTTTTTAGTTGGTGCTATTTGGATGCTGGTGCATGCAAGCTTAATGTTATTAGTTGCTAAACTAATTAAAGCACCATTATTTTATATGGCCGTGGGCTCACAAGCTAATGTGGGCGGAGCCGCTTCAGCGCCTATTGTTGCATCAGCATTTCATCCGTCGCTTGCACCAGTCGGTGTATTATTAGCCGTACTTGGTTATGGCGTGGGTACGTATATGGCTTATTTTTGTGGATTAATGATGCAAGCAGTTGCACCATAAGGAATTAAAATGAAAGACCAAATTATTAAAATCAATGAAATAGAATTAGCAAACAACAAACCATTTGTGTTATTTGGCGGTATTAACGTATTAGAATCTCGCGATTTAGCTATGCGTGTTGCAGAGCATTACGTCGAAGTAACCACTAAATTAAATATTCCTTATGTATTTAAAGCCTCGTTTGATAAAGCTAATCGCTCTTCAATTAATTCGTACCGTGGTCCAGGTATGGAAGAAGGTTTAAAAATATTTGAAGAGATTAAAAAAACCTTCAATATTCCACTTATTACCGATGTACATGAACCACACCAAGCCGCACCTGTTGCTGAAGTAGTTGATGTGATTCAGTTACCTGCATTTTTAGCACGTCAAACAGATTTAGTGGTTGCGATGGCAAAAACGGGTGCAATTATTAACGTGAAAAAACCACAGTTTTTAGCGCCGCACGAAATGCGTCATATCATTACTAAATTTAATGAGGCGGGTAACAATAACATCGCGCTTTGCGAGCGTGGTTCGAGCTTTGGTTACAATAACTTAGTAGTTGATATGCTAGGCATGGATGACATGAAAGCTATGGCGCCTGTCATTTTTGATGCAACACATGCATTACAACGCCCAGGTGGTCGTACAGATTCGGCTGATGGGCGTCGTGCTCAAGCCGCAGAGCTTGCACGCAGTGGTATGGCACTAGGTATTGCTGGTTTATTTATAGAAGCGCACCCTAACCCTAACGAAGCTAAATGTGATGGTCCTTGTGCGCTAGCGCTTAGTAAGCTCGAAGGTTATCTATCGCAAATGAAGGCGGTTGACGATTTAATTAAAAGTTTTGCACCACTTGATACAAGCGCAAACGACTTATAATTAGCAATGTCTATGTTTAGGTTATATTTAAAAAGCGACTAAGGTCGCTTTTTTTACGCCTTAAATATACTCTTTCTCAGCATAGGTATATAATTCACAGCATAAGAAAAACTAATTCTAAGCTTGGTTATCATGTCAAGACGGGTACCTCCATTAAACGCACTAAAAGCTTTTGAAGCGGCAGCGCGTCATTTAAGTTTTACAAAAGCGGCGGAAGAGCTTTATGTAACGCAAGCGGCTGTCAGTCATCAAATAAAAACACTTGAAGAACATTTAGGATTAAAGCTGTTTTTACGTAAAAATCGCTCGTTATTATTAACCGAAGAGGGGCAAGGTTACTTCCTCGATATTAAAGAGATTTTTACACAGCTTATTGATGCAACCGAAAAGCTATTAGCTCGAGGGGCTAAAGGATCATTAACGGTAAGTTTAACCCCAAGTTTTGCAATTCAATGGCTTGTGCCACGCTTAAGTTTATTTAATGAGTTACATCCCGAGATTGACGTACGGATCAAAGCACAAGACCAAGATGAAAACTCATTAACAGATGATGTTGATGTGGCGATTTATTATGGTCGCGGTCATTGGAGCGGTGTACAAACGTATAAGTTGCATACTGAATATTTAGTCCCTTTGTGCAGCCCGATGTTGTTGAGCGGTCCAAAGCCGCTTGATCAGCCTAGCGATTTAGCACAACACACTTTATTGCACGATACCACACGTAAAAATTGGAAAACGTGGATGAAAACGGCCGGTGTGCGCAACGTTCAAGTTAACCAAGGACCTATTTTTAGTCACTCTTCTATGGTGTTGCAAGCTGCTGTGCACGGGCAAGGAGTTGCAATTGGTAACAGTGTGTTAGCTAAACCTGACATTGACGCGGGGCGCTTAGTGATCCCATTTAATCACAGTCTTGAAAGTAAAAACGCCTATTATTTAGTCCTTAGAGAATCACAAACAGAGCTGGGTAAAATAGTATCCTTTAAAGAGTGGATGTTGAGCTTAGTAGAGCAAGAGCAAGAATATTAATATGATTGAATGGTTTAAAAGTTCTAAGCAAACTGCTTTTGCACAATTTATATTTGCCCATGGTGCAGGTGCAGGCAGTGACTCTGACTTTATGCAGCAAATGGCAAAATTAATCAGTGAACAGGGCGTTGATGTTGGCTTATTTGATTTTGAATATATGCAAATAGCCAAACAAACGAATAAGCGCAGGCCGCCTGAGCGAGCACCCAAATTACTCAGTTATTTTGAGCAAATACTTAATCACATCCAGCCAAACGTTCCGTTATTTATTGGAGGCAAGTCTATGGGGGGCCGAATGGCATCCATGCTTGCGTGTACGACAGAGCACCCGGTTTTAGGTGTACTTGCGTTTGGCTACCCGTTTCATCCTCCTGGTAAGCCTGAAAAGCTTCGCACTGATCACTTTGCGGATGTTGTTTGTCCATTTTTAGTATTACAAGGTGAGCGAGATACATTTGGTACCCGCGAGGAGCTTGCAACGATGGCTATGCCTATGCAGCCTCAATATATATGGTTAACTGACGGCGATCACTCACTTAAACCTCGTAAAAAAAGTGGTGTTACTGAGTTACAAAATAGAGAAACTGCCGCCTTGGGCGCAGTTGAGTTTATTAAAAACAATTTAGATTCAAATTTAGAGAGTAATTAATGATTAAGTTATTTTTAATGGCGGGCAGTCTTCTTTGCATGTTTTCGGTCATGTTAGGTGCATTTGCGGCTCATGGTTTAAAAAGTCGTTTATCGGAGTATTCGTTAGGAGTATTTAAAACCGCCGCTGAGTATCAAATGGTGCATGGACTTGCGCTTATTGCGGTTGCCATTTTAATTAAGTGGGGCATAAATCTGAGCTGGGCTGGTGGTTTTTTTATAACAGGCACACTACTTTTTAGTGGCAGTTTATATTTACTTGCTCTAACGGAGATGAAATGGCTAGGGCCAATAACACCAATTGGTGGGTTGTGCTTTATTATTGGTTGGATTGTTATTTTAGTGCAAGTTGCACGATTTAAGTTTTAAAGAGTTTAAGGGTTAATATGTCTAGTGTTGTGATTTACTGTCGTAGTGGTTTTGAAAACGATGCCGCTGCTGAAATAACATTTCACGCTGCCGAGCAAGGGTTTGCAGGTTATGTAAAAGCAAAACCAAATACAGGTTACGTTGTTTATGAATGCTTTGAAGCGCATCACAGCGACGAAATAATCAAAAAAGTTGATTTTAAAAATATGGTGTTTGCACGCCAATGGTTTGCCGGTACATTACTTGAAAACATGCCAGTAGAGGATCGCGTTGGCGCGGTAGTTGAAGCTGCAAAAGAGTTTACATTGTGCTCTGAGTTACGCGTTGAAACACCTGATACAAACGAAGGTAAAGAGCTTTTAACGTTTTGTAAAAAAATATCAACCCCGCTAAAAAAAGCGCTTGAAAAACAAAACACAGTATTGCGTGAACCAAAAGCAAATCGTCCAGTAATGCATGTTATGTTTTTAACAAATAACACGGCTTACGTGGGTTACTCATATAGTTTTAATAATTCTCCATTTTTTATGGGTATTTTACGTCTTCGCATGCCAAGCGATGCACCAAGTCGTTCAACGTTAAAGCTAGATGAAGCATTTAATGTGTTTATTCCTGAACAACAACGCGAGTCACGCGTGGCAGCGGGTATGCGCAGCGTTGATTTAGGTGCATGCCCAGGTGGTTGGACCTATCAGCTTGTACGTCGAGGCATGTTTGTAAGCGCGATTGATAATGGCCCAATGAACGATGACTTAATGGAAACAGGGCAAGTTAAGCACTTTAGAGCTGATGGCTTTAAATATCGCCCAGAAAAAAGAAACATCACGTGGTTGGTCTGTGACATGGTAGAAAAACCAACTAAGGTGACCACATTAATGATTGACTGGGCCGTGAACGCCTATGCAAAAGAGTTTATATTTAACTTAAAGTTACCGATGAAAAAACGCTTTGATAGTGTTTACGAATGCCTTTCAATGATCCGAAAAGAACTTGAAAAACAGGGTATTAATTATGAGTTGCAAGCTAAGCATTTGTATCATGATCGTGAGGAAATAACGGTTCATTTAAACGTTATTAAGGTGCCACAAAATTTATACAGCTAAGCTTTATTAGCAATAAAAAATGGGTCACTTGACCCATTTTTATAGATTTAATTACGATATTTAGGCCTGTAATTATCAACCCATAAGCGAGTTGCGCCGCAAACCGCTACCGGCATTACGATTAAATTTATAAATGGTATGGCTGTTAATAACATAACGGCGAAGCCAAACCCATACGACAAACCTTGTTTACTTTTTAAATCATCTTTCATGTGTTTAAAGCTAACTTTATGGTTATCGAATGCATAGTCTTCATATTGCACAGCGAACATCCAGCAGGTAAATAGTACCCACAGTACTTGCCCAATAACAGGTAATATCCACAGTAATATAAAAAAGCCAATTGCGCGTGGTAGGTAATAGCAAAGTTTTGTCCACTCCCGGCCAAGCATGCGTGGCACATCTTTTAATAACTCAGCAAAGCCATCATCATTAATTTTTTGACCTGTTAAATAAAGCTCCACTTTTTCGCTCAATAAAGCGTTAAAAGGTGCAGCAATAAAGTTGGTGATCACCGTAAATAGCATGCTGTAGCTAAATAAAACGATTAATATAGCAATAGGCCACATTAACCATTCAAGCCAACTTAACCACTCAGGAAGCATATTATTAATGTAACTGAAGCTGTCGCTTAGCCATCCAAATAAAAAAAACAGCGAGCTACCAAAAAGTAAAATATTAATTAACAGCGGGATCAAAACAAAGCGCTTTAATCCTTTTTGAGTAATTAATTTAAAACCTGAAAAAAAATATTCCATACCTTGTGTGATCTGCACAGCAACCTCAAAAATGTTTACTACTGAAGCTAGTATAAGTAGCTGAGCTTTTTTGAACAGTATTTTTAAGTAACAAAGTGTTTAATTTTACGTATTAAGATACAAAGTAATAAAGTTAAATAATCTGAACTCTGGCTGCTTCATTGATACTTATCAATTTACAACAATCGTTGTTAATTTATTTATGGTCGTATGGCAAACATGTAATAATATGCTGCTGTTTTAAAACGAGTAACGTTTGATGTCTAAAATATTTATCATTGGTTTGCCAAGAACCGGTACTACCAGTATTAGTGTAGCCTTGTTAGAAATGGGGTTGTTAGTAGCGCACACCGCGTTTACCAAAAAAGCATTCGAGATGGCAGATGTTGTATCAGATGCGCCTTGTTTCAGTGATTATATGCATTTAGATACGTTATTTCCGGGCGCAAAATTTATTTATCTAAGTCGAGACGTAGATAAATGGGTTCCTTCAATCACCATGCTACTTCAGAAAATGGCCCCGCATTTGGAGCCAAAAACAGGTAAATTTAATCCTATTCTCAAACGTAGTTTTCATTCTTTATTTCCGGCAACATTGCCTTTAACCCACAATGCATTAGCTGAGTGTTATTTAAACCACGAACGTGCTGTTTTCACCTATTTTAAAGACCGTAATGATTTTTTAGCCATTGACGTTAGTGAACCCAATAGTTTACTCAAATTAAAACAATTTTTAGGTAAAACAGTAGAAGGAGACACTGATTTTCCTAAATTAAATGTTGGTCGCCAGGTTGCGAATTGGAAGGAATATAAACACCCAAATAAAATTAACTCTAATTTGGCCGGTGTAGAGCATAGAAAATACTTTGATTACTAGGGGCTGTTGATCTTTCAAGTATACTTTTTAAACAGCATAGTGAGCAGGTATAATTTACTTCGCCAAAAACAAAAAATAGCGACTCACTATGCCAAGACTAATGTTAACAGATGAACGTTGGGAAGTCCTGTACAAAGCAATGTTAAGTTCAGGGAGAATTTATAATAAGCCTGCACATCGAATAACGGTGGAAGGAATACTCTATCGGATGCGAACAGGTTTGCCATTTCGCTATGTCGAAGTAATCTCAAGTAAATATTCAAATCAATGATAAATAAACTAAACAAGGTTGTTCATTTATTACAATTCGGTATAGTTTGCTAACATATTTTTAAATAAAATTGAGATTTTCTCTATGCAGTTAGTCGATTTAAACCCAAATGACCAGGATGTGATTAATGTTTTTTCTGATATCGACCGACTTATAAATTCTTTGTACCCTGTTGCAACAGCACAATCGCTTACCGTTGGCGAGCTCAATGATGCAAATGTTTATGCTATTGGATTAAAGAATGAAGATGGAATTATTGCATGTGGGGCCATTGTTAAGCAGTTTGATGAAGTTGCTTACGGTGAGATCCGACGACTTTATGTAAATCCTAGCTACCGTGGGCGGGGATTGTCTCGCCGAATTATGCAGATTTTATTGCATCATGCGGGCGAAGAACAAATTCCGCTGATAAGGTTAGAAACTGGACCTAAACAAATTAAGTCAATAAAGTTATACGAAAACCTTGGTTTTAAGCAATGTAGCAGTTTTGGAGCTTATCAAGACAACCCACAAAGCGTATTTATGGAACTAGGACTGAGTCAATAAGCGCTGAACGTATTTTTCTGTATTAAATTTACCTCATCTTGTTAAATTGTATCACGTACCCATAAAGGTATATTTTAATATCAATAATTAACAATATGTATATTATTAACTTAATTTAATTCGTGGGAATTAAAAAACCTCATAAATCATGACTATACTTACAGGTTATGGCAGCTACATTAAATAATTGAGGGTGAACCGCTTTAGCTCTAGTGTGAATCTTTAATTAACATATTATAAATCAAGAATAAAAATAATTAATACGTATGGTGGAATATGGATACAACTAGGTTAAGAAGATTACTATCTCACCAACAAGGTATCTTGTCTAAAATTGCATTAGGCACTCCCCTAAATGATATTCTTAATGACATTTGTTTATCTATTGAAGAAATTATTGAAGATGAATCAGCTAAGTGCTCAATTCTATCGTTAAAAGATGGGCAACTTTTTCATTGTGCCGCCCCCAATATTGACGAAAAATATTGCCAAGCTATAAATGGAATTGCGATAGGTCCTAACATGGGATCATGTGGTACTGCCGCTTATTCTAATCGTCGTGTCATTGTTGAAGACATCTCAGCTTCTCCTCTTTGGCTAGAATTTAAAGAGCTCGCTTTGGGTTTTGGTTTGAAGTCATGTTGGTCAACACCTATTATTTCAACACAATCAAAGATTTTAGGCACTTTTGCTATTTATCATGGGATAGCCAAGTCACCATCAGTTCAAGATTTAGAGTTAATTGATTATTTTGTACACTTTTCAAGTATTGCATTAGAAAAACATATTGAATCGCTCAATGCTAAAAAACTGATAGCTGATCTACAGCAAAGTAATGAAAAATTTAAAGCATTCACTAAAGTTATGCCTGATTTGATTTTAATTTTAAGCGAAGAAGGTGAATACACTGACATTTATGGTTCCTCTAACGATTTATTGTGTAAATCACCAAGGGAAATAATTAATAAAAAGGTGAGTGACGCGCTTCCTGAAAGAGAGGCATTGTTGGTTATGGATGTGATTACGCAAACATTAGCAACAAACGATGTTCAGTTTTTTGAATATGAACTTGAAACCCAAAAAGGTAAAATTACTTTTGAAGGACGAACAGCTCCTTTAGATCATTATCACCCAAATAATCCATCGCAGAGGCATGTTGTTTGGATGGCTAGAGATATTTCGATCCGTAAAAATGCAGAAAAAGAAATC
Source organism: Pseudoalteromonas sp. SG45-5 (assembly GCF_014164085.1). Taxonomy (NCBI): domain Bacteria; kingdom Pseudomonadati; phylum Pseudomonadota; class Gammaproteobacteria; order Alteromonadales; family Pseudoalteromonadaceae; genus Pseudoalteromonas; species Pseudoalteromonas sp. SG45-5. Next base: position 24,529 of record NZ_JACJEM010000010.1, read on the forward strand.
GAAAAGCTCGCCTTTTTTGATGCACTTACGGGCCTACCCAATAGACGAATGCTAAGTGATAAACTCGCTATATGTGTAGAAAAAATAAAACACACTCATAAAACGGCGGCTTTATTATTTTTAGATTTAGATAATTTTAAAAGAATTAATGATTCGCTAGGACATAGTGCAGGTGATGAAGTGTTAATTGAATTGGCGAATCGGCTTAGCGCCGTTTTAAATAATTCAGGTACATTAGCACGAGTCGGAGGGGATGAATTCATTGTTTTATTAGAGCACGTTGGTGAAAATGAAAATCACGCTAATGTAGAATCAGAAAATATTGCAAAAAAACTACAAGGCGTATTCAATGAGAAGTTTGAAGTTGGCAATTTAGCATTTCAGGTGAGTTGTAGCATTGGTATTTGCTTAATTGATGATATAAATTTAATTCCTGACAATATATTAAAGTTTGCTGATACAGCTATGTACCGCTCTAAAATGAAAGGAGGCAACAGCTGTAGTTTTTATGATCCGGCGCTGCAAACCTTACTAGAGAATCAAGCTGAACTTGAAACAGACATTGTAAGAGCGATAGCGTGTGATGAATTTTGTGCGTATTTTCAACCTCAAATAAATGCCACAGGACACATTGTTGGGGCCGAGGCACTTATTAGATGGGATCACCCGAATAAAGGGTTAATAGCGCCCAATGAGTTTATTCCGATAGCAGAGCAATACGGGCTGATTCAAAAGTTACAAAATATTGTACTTCGCGATATATGTATTCTAATTAATGAATTGAATAGCAATAAAATCATTAATGAATCATTTTGTATCTCTATTAATATAAGCCAATGCCAATTTAATTCGTCCACTTTAAAAAGTGAGTTGCTCAAAGCAATCACTCATTTTAAAGTGCAGCCAACACAGATTAAGTTAGAAATCACCGAGTCAATGTTATCTGGTGATATAGACAGTATGATTTATCAAATGGAAGAGCTAAAAGATAAAGGATTTATGTTTTCTATCGATGACTTTGGTACCGGTTATTCTTGTTTAACGCACTTAAGCGCTTTTCCGGTCAAAGAATTAAAAATAGATAAAAGCTTTATTGATAAGATTTTAGATAACGGCACAGGCTTTAGCATTGTACAAACAATTATAAATTTAGGTAAAAGCTTAAATTTATCGGTGGTGGCTGAAGGTGTTGAACAATTAGCGCAATATGAAATGCTTAAAATAATGAATATTGACTCAATTCAAGGTTATTTAATTGCAAAGCCCATGTCTCACAATCATTATTTGCAATGGCACAAAGAGCACTTTGAAAAGACATTATAATACCAATTTTATTAAAAGCATGGTTATTCTATCGCTACAATAGATCACTAATTTAATACAAAGGGTATAATTTACCCAAATATATTTATTAACCTGAACTCGGGTTAAGATATTTACTAACGCATTGAATTATGGTGATATTTAAATTTATTTTCTCTAGCCAGAGCTTTTCAGTGAAAACAAGGCGAACTTACGCGTCAATAGCTGGCCTATTGCAAGTAAATTCAACGTGGTTAGCGCTGAAAATAGCTGCTCGAGATAGATTTATTATCCAGAGTTCTGGTTTATTAGATAGTTAATTCTCATAAGGCATTAAAATGAACCAATTAACAGAAAGGACAATAGAGTGTCCTTATTGCGGTGAAGCAATCGATATTTTAATTGATGCATCGGATTTAAATGAGCAGTACATTGAAGATTGCCAAGTATGTTGCAAGCCTATAAATTTTTTAGTTTCGCACAATGTTGATGATGAATTGATTGTTAATGTATATTGTGAGGATGAAGCGTATTAGCGTTTGAACTGATTTAGATCTGCATTTAGCTTTCAGCGTCCTCACACTTCCTTCCTCCTTTTATTAAAATGATGTTCAACAGACTGTGCAGAACTGTTTGCTGTTTTTTTTAGTGCGCTTCGTATAAAATCCGCCTTGTAATTTTTATCATCAAACCTTCAAATCATAACGTTTAAATAGCGAGACTTTCTTATCCTTTCTAAAGATGACACTAAATCAATGACAGATATAACAGTAGTAACTCACAATGGTAATTTTCATGCAGATGACGTTTTTAGTATTGCAGTACTCAAACATGTTTTGCCAACATTTAAACTGGTACGTACTCGCGATAAAACACTGATAGAAAGTGCCGACTTTGTAATTGATGTAGGTGGCGAATACGACCCTCAAACTAATCGCTTTGATCATCACCAACGCGGTGGTGCAGGGGAGCGAGAAAATGGCATTCCTTTTTCATCGTTTGGTTTAGTGTGGAAAAAATATGGTTTAGCACTGTGTGATGATAATCAAGCGGTAGCCGACAGAGTTGATTCAGGCTTAGTTTCAACCATTGACGCCATTGATTGTGGTCATGTTGAAGGTGTCTCAAAAGGGATAAGCCTGAGCCAAACAATCTCAATGTTTAATCCTACATGGGAAGAAGAAAGTAACTTTGATACCTGTTTTGATGAAGCTGTTGAGTTTGCAGCTCGTATGCTCATTCGTTTTATCGCCTCAGCCCACGGAAGTGTAAATGCAAAAGAGATTGTTGCTAAAGCAATTGAAAATGCAGAAGACGCCAGAGTTATCGTGCTTGAAAAATACACACCGTGGAAAAAAACAGTCCATATTTTATCAAGTGATGCGCTATACATGGTTTACCCATCGCATTCTGGGCAATGGATCTTACAAACAGTACCCGTTGAGCCAGGATCATTTGAAGACAGAAAACCGCTTCCTAAAGCATGGTCAGGTTTATCTGATCAAGCATTTGTAGATGAAACCGGTATTGACGACGCTGTGTTCTGTCACAATGGTTTATTTATAGCCGGTACTAAGTCGTTTGAAAGCACAATGAAACTTGCCACAATGGCGCTTAGTGAATAAAAGCGCAGATTAACAAAGAGTAATAAAGCATAACAACCCATATGGGTTGTTATGCTTTTATTTTAGCGCGGAGCATTATGTTTGAATTAAAAATAATCGTACTTTTTACAATTACTGCCTTAGCAGAAATAGTAGGTTGCTATTTGCCTTATCTGTGGCTTAAGCAAGATAAAAGCATTTTACTTTTAATTCCTGCTGCTTTAAGTCTTGCACTGTTTGCATGGTTGCTATCTTTACATCCTACTGCCGCAGGGCGGGTGTATGCAGCTTATGGCGGCGTGTATATTTGCGTTGCGCTATTATGGTTATGGGTTGTTGATGGCGTAAAGCTAACTATGTGGGATATTATCGGTGGTTTAGTTGCACTGCTTGGTATGGCAATAATTATGTTCGCACCCAAAAACGCGTAGTTAGCTTATACTCACTAAATAGAACACGCCTATTTTTTGAGTAAATGATGAATGTTATTATGAAAAATAGTAAAGAGGTGCTTTTAATCTTATACCTTAAAATGATACAGCTAGTTGCCTGCAGTGATAAAGCCCTAGTCCAAACATCTTCAGCCAAAGCCTTTTGGTGGTCAACGTTATCGCCCAATATAGTTATTAGTAATAATGAATTTTACGTAAAGCCCTGCGAGTCAATTACCCGTGTTATTAACCAAAATGGCGTAAAAACGGCAAATATTATCCTAAAAGTCCCACCTCGATTATTTACAAACTGCCAGTATAATAGAACTAATCAGCTTCAGTACGATGGACAATACCTAACGTTTAATATGTGCCGAACGGCTATGGGTGCTGGTGGGTGCAATACTGAGCGTTTTAGAAGTACAGATTTTATTCATTTTGAAGAATATATAGGTATCACTTGGCTAAACAGTGAGCAATATGAAGCGTGGAGAATAGTTGGTTCTAAATCATCAAAAGCAGACTCTATTACCAAAGTAACCCAAGGTTGATTTTACCTAATCGAGTTGCACATTTTTACTAATAAAATTCACCGTCGACTGTATTTAAAATGACTCCTCTAGTAAATTTTTTTCATCTCGAATAGTTATCTACACCTTATTTTATCTGTGCTAGCGAGCTGAACGCTATTGATTGTTTTTTTAATATTAAAAATTACTCGTTACGAGTAAAAATACTTGTTGGACTTAAATCCCTATTTTTCTTTTAATGCGCGCAATCAGCCGATACTCACTATTGGCATTCATCAAATAAAAGAGAAAGATAAATGAAAGAAACAACATCACTAGAACAAGCTCGTACGAGCTACAATGTTCGTCATTGGAGCCAAGGTTTTTTTGGTATTAATGATCAAGGTGATGTGTATGTGGCGCCCAAGGCTCATGCCCCAGAGCAAACCATTGCATTAACAGATATCGCAAAGCAACTACAAGATAAAGGTTTAAGCTTACCTGCTTTAGTTCGTTTTCCGCAGATTTTACACCATCGTGTACACAGCTTATGCGGCGCATTTAATACTGCGATTGAAAACTATGGTTACCCTAAAGACTACTTATTAGTTTATCCAATAAAAGTAAATCAACAACGTGAAGTGGTTGAAGAAATAGTAGCAAGCCAAGCACAAGTAGAAAAAAAGCAACTTGGTTTAGAAGCAGGCAGCAAGCCTGAACTACTAACTGTATTAGCATTGGCTGAAAAAACCAGCGCCGTTATTGTATGTAATGGCTACAAAGACAAAGAATACGTGCGTTTAGCACTGATTGGCGAAAAGCTAGGTCATAAAGTATATATCGTACTTGAAAAGCTCTCTGAGCTAGACATGGTACTTAGCCAAGCAAAAGAGCTTAACGTAAAACCACGCATTGGTATTCGCGTACGTTTAGCGTCGCAAGGCAAAGGTAAATGGCAAGCGAGTGGCGGTGAAAAATCAAAATTTGGTTTATCTGCATCGCAAGTTTTGCATGTAGTTAATCGTTTAAAAGACGCAAACCAGCTTGATTTACTCCAGCTAGTACATTTTCACTTAGGGTCGCAAATGGCGAATATTCGTGACGTACGTTTAGGTGTAAGCGAAGCTGCGCGTTTTTACTGTGAGTTACGCAAATTAGGCGCAGAAATTGATTGCCTTGATGTAGGTGGCGGTTTGGCTGTTGATTACGACGGCACACGTAGCCAGTCGCATAACTCTATGAATTACAGCTTAGCTGAATATGCAAATAACATTGTGTACACCATTGGTGATACATGTAAGCAATATGAGCAACCAATGCCGACTATTATTTCTGAGTCGGGTCGTGCGCTTACAGCGCATCATGCTGTGCTTATTTCCAATGTTATTGGTACTGAAAGCTATACGCCAGAAGAGTTAGTAGCGCCAGCGGCAGATGCACCACTTTTATTAAAAAATATGTGGGCATCGTTTGTACAGTTAACTGATTTAACGGATGACCGTGCATTAATTGAAATTTATCACGACAGCCAAGGTGACTTAGCTGAAGCGCATAACCAATTTGCACTCGGTTTACTTGATTTATCGCAGCGTGCATGGGCTGAGCAAATTAATATTCGTATTTGTTATGAACTTAACAAGCACATGGATAATAAAAACCGTTTTCATCGTCCTATTATTGACGAGTTAAACGTACGTTTAGCCGATAAGTTTTTTGTAAACTTCTCGTTATTTCAATCGCTTCCAGATGCATGGGGCATTGATCAAGTGTTTCCGGTACTGCCATTAAGTGGCTTAACTGAAGCACCAAAAAAACGTGCTGTATTACTTGATATAACCTGTGACTCAGACGGTGCACTTGAGCATTACGTAGATGGACAAGGTATTGAAAGCACATTACCTGTACCAGAGTTTAGTGCTGACAAACCTTATTTAATGGGTTTTTTCTTGGTGGGTGCTTATCAAGAAATTTTAGGTGATATGCATAACTTGTTTGGCGATACGCACAGCGCCATTGTTAATATGGATGAGCAAGGCGTTGCAAGTATTACCGAAATAAACCAAGGTGACACTGTTGCCGATATGATGCGCTATGTACATTTAGATGTTGAAAGTTTTCAGCAATCATACGAACAGTTAGTGTCTGCAAAGATAGAAAAAAATGAACAGCAAAGCGTTTTAGACGAGTTGCAAAGCGGCCTAGACGGCTACACTTATTTAGAAGAGTTATAAGCAATGTCAACTTTGTTTGGTCACGCAGATCACTCATTGTACTCAAATGGGATGACGTTTTTACGTCGTCCTATGGTGCAAAACATTAGTGCAATTGATGCAGACGTAGTGGTTTTAGGCTTACCGTTTGACTTAGCAACATCGGGTCGCCCAGGTGCACGCTTAGGCCCTGATGCAATTCGTCGTGCATCGGTTCATTTAGCATGGGAAGACACTAAATACCCGTGGACGTTTCCGTTGTTTGAGCGCTTAAAAGTGGCCGATGCAGGGGACTTTACTTACCCTGTTGGCGACCCTGAGTATTTTACTGCGCAATTAGAAATGGCTGCTGAGCAAATACTTCGTCAAGGTAAAACGCTATTAGGTTTAGGGGGGGATCACTTTGTGACGCTTCCGCTATTACGTGCACATGCAAAAATACATGGCAAAATGGCGTTAGTGCATTTTGATGCGCACACCGATACCTACAGCAATGGCTCGCGATTTGATCATGGCACTATGTTTTATCATGCACCAATGGAAGGGCTTATAGATGTTGAGCACAGTATCCAAATAGGTATTCGTACCGACTTTGATCAAAGCAAACATGAGTTTGCTGTGATTGATGCAATGCAAGCCAACGATTTACATGCAAATGATATTGCAGCGCAAATACTTGAACAAGTAGGTGACCTACCTGTTTACTTAACGTTTGATATAGATTGTTTAGACCCTGCGTTTGCGCCTGGTACAGGCACTCCTGTGTGCGGTGGTTTAACGTCAGATAAAGTACTTAAAGTACTGCGTGCGCTAAAAGGCATAAACATGGTAGGTATGGATGTGGTTGAAGTATCCCCGTCGTACGACCAAAGTGAGCTTACCGCCATTGCCGCTGCAACGATTGCCAGTGAATTACTGCATTTGTGGGCACTTAAGCATAAATATTAATATGTGTTAATGCAGTTTAAAAAGCGCCAATTTGGCGCTTTTTTTGTATGAAAATAAAAGACTATTAAAACTGCATATTGTGCTTTTTAGCATAAATAAAAAACACCGGAATTTCGATTACGACGTAAGTTAAAAAAGTAAACCAAAACCAATTAACTTCAAATATTAACCAGCTAAATTGCACGCCTGAGTTGTAATAAAGAGTAGATGTAATTAATAGCGTAATGCCTGTTGCAAATAAATCTTGCACCGATACTTTTTTAAAGCTGCTGCCTGCAAAGCGCGGATAAATAAATCCGTAGCCAAGCGTTATCATAATGATAACCAATAAGAGCAAATTTAGTTCAGGGGTCATTGTGGTTTATATTGCCTCGCATATTCTATTCGCTCTTGAGAACTTGGGTGCGTTGATAAATACTTTAACCAAGTATTATCATAGCTCCCTTCTTGTGCTTTTAAATTATTTTCCAGTGCTTCAATTGCATCAGCAAAATCGTGGTTAGAATATCCTAATTTTAAAAGATTTTTAATAGCATATTCATCGGCCTCTTGTTCCATATCTCGTGAAAACGCTTGTTGTAAAAAAGATGAACCAGAGCCAAGCACGACCTCTAATATCCCTTCTAAATCACCAAAAATAACTGCAAAGACAACGGTGCTCGCTGCAGCTTGTGCTGCAAGGCGAATGCTGTGATGGTGCTGAACATGACCAATTTCATGAAGTAAAATAGCACGCAGGGCATCAGGTTCATTCTTTAATAGCTCAACAAGTTCGTCAGTCACAACAACCCGCCCATTAGGAAGAGCAAACGCATTAGCTGAAAAATAATCAGACTGATAAAAAGAGAGTCTAAACTTTGCACTGTCTAAATTGAGCGAGTTAAGCATTAAACGCCATTGCTGCTGTATTTCTGTTTGCTTTTTAGCAGCAAGTTGAGATGGCTCTAATGCGACTTTTTCTATCACACTGAGCGTGTGCTCACCCATCGTTTCAATTGTCGAGGTAGGTGCTAAGTTAACGCTATAAACGGCTACTGATGGTATTAAGCGGTATAAAATTAACCAAAGCGATAGGGGAATTAGCAGCACGGATGCAACAATAAGAATCTTATTTTTTTCTAAGCGTTCACTGAGTCCATGCTCTTTAAGCGCGAATGGCCACCTAAATTCTACATCTTGAGGAATAAATCGCCCACCATCAACAAAATTTAACTCTGACGCCATGCCAGGTAACGGGCTATCAAGTTGGCAATCGTCTAGAGTTGATGCAAGTAACGTCATATTCTCAGAGTCAACAAGCGTTATTTGCTCATGGGAAAGGTGTGCATAGCTTTTAATATGTTGGCTGCTATTAGGGTAATAATAACAGCCAAAAATAGGATAATTACTCATTAGGTGAGTGAAATATCAATATCAAACACATTGGCAGCTTCTTCAGCAAATGATGACTGCTCATTTTGTGCAACATCAATCAACGAAAGTGCGCCGCTATAAATAGTGACTTCAGTAACCGATGCTAACAGCTTTGCTCTGCGTACTTTAGCCCAAGGGTAGGCAAGTCCTAAGGTAAATATAATTGCCAGTACATTGGTAAATAGTAAGATGGCATAGTCAATGGCTTTTAAGTTCGAATCAAAGGTAGCGACTTCTGTAAATTCACTGTTATTAAAAATATGATTTCTAATAAGCGAATGATAAACAGCGCCTACCAGTGTTAAAAACGCAACATACAACGTAGCAATTAATAGCGGCACTACAATTGTCGAAAGGCTAAAGTTTTGTGTGTTTAAGTTATCGATAGTTAAGGCACTTGCACCAGCAAAGAAGCCAAAAATAACTAAGCCACCTATTGCAACTCCTAGGGTAATAAGTGCTGCGATGTAATAGCGTTCGCCCTGAAGATTTACTGTAAGTGGTTTATTTCCATAGCTTATATTTTCATGCATATATTGATCAATTCGCTTTAATACATACGGCAGTAATAGGTGTAATGTGAATACACTTGCAATAGGCAATAAAACAAAGTTAATAAATGCATCGCCGTAATTACCTGAAAAGGCAAAGCGTACATTACGATGGCGGGTCATACGCATGTTAAAGCGCAAACCTTGGTTAATGATCCAAGGCAATAAAAATAAAAAGCCAATAGCAAATAAAAGGCCTATCGCCGGTGCGAGGCTGCTAAGTAAGGTGTAAATTAAAAATGCGATGACCGCTAAAATGCGTCCTTTTAAAATTTGTATCGGGGTCGCTAGATAGTCAAAGCTATGGCCGTCGATACGCGTATGACCGTAAAAATAACGGTAGGTGCGCACTTTTGCCCATGCAGAGTAAATTCCGAGAGTAATAATACTAAGTAGTATATTAACACTCCATATACCAAAAAATTCGCCGGCTTTGCCGTTAAATTGTACTTTACCACTAAAAATAGCGGAGGGTGTTTGGCTTGAGTCAGGTGAAGTTGGGTGTACTGGTTCCATTTTAAAAATATATCCATGTTGTTTTTTGTAAATTTACCTTTTTTAGATAAAAAAAACAATCTTTATAATTAGCTAGCTGATTGTAAGTAGGCTATTTTTATTGCTTTTAATGTTTATAGGGCTGCACTTTAAGTCACCTCTGGTATACTGTGCAGATAATTTAATGGGGCTGTCATGATTTCAAAAAACCAACTTAAACTTATTCGCCAGCTTGGCCAAAAAAAGTATCGCAAGCAATTTAATCAATACCTCGTACAAGGCGAAAAAAACGTACAGGAGTTATTAAATAGTCCATTAAAAGTAAACGATATATTTGCAACGCAAAGCTTTATTGATAATAACCAAAGCGCATACCCTCATACGCATTTTATTGCAGCAGATGAAGAGCAGCTAACAAAGGCCAGTACTTTGGTAAGTAATAATGCGGCTATTGCAATTGTTGATATGCCAAGCACCGCATTACCAGATGAAAACAGTTTAATATTAGCCTTAGATGGAGTATCTGATCCTGGTAATTTAGGTACCATCATTCGCGTGGCTGATTGGTACGGTATAAAACATATTGTTGCCAGTACTGACAGTGCCGACCCGTATAACCCAAAAACAATTAGCGCCACAATGGGGTCTTTCGTACGTGTATCGGTAAGCCAAGTTGATTTACCCAGCTATTTAACATCTTTAAACGTACCAATTTATGGTGCATTTTTAGAGGGTGAGAATGTCCATCATTGTCAGTTTGCAGGAAAAGGGGTGTTATTAATGGGCAGCGAGTCACATGGCATACGTCAGCACTGTTCCGCGCTTGTTAGTAATAAAATCACCATCCCCGCTTTTGGTGGTGCAGAATCGCTTAATGTTGCAATGGCAACCGGTATTATTTTAGATAATTTTAAACGACAAGCTTAACAATTTAACTGTTTATGAGTTAAATTGTTTGTAATCAATAACAATAATAATTGGTAATAACAACAAGATGCGCTTAAGCACTATTAAATTAGCGGGCTTTAAATCGTTTGTAGAGCCCACTAAAATTCCATTTCCTGATCAAATGACGTGTGTTGTAGGCCCTAATGGCTGTGGCAAATCAAACGTTATTGACGCAGTGCGATGGGTGCTTGGTGAAAGCTCTGCTAAAAACCTGCGTGGCGATGCCATGACCGACGTTATTTTTAATGGTTCCACTAATCGTAAAGCTATATCGCAAGCCTCTGTAGAGCTGGTTTTTGATAACCATAGTGGTAGTCCTTCAAATACATTTGCCGATCGAAACCAAATAGCGATTAAGCGTTTAGTAACGCGTGATGGAGAGTCACTGTACTTTTTAAATGGCAGTAAATGTCGTAAACGTGATATTACCGATATATTTTTAGGTACTGGCCTTGGTCCGCGTAGTTACGCGATTATTGAACAAGGTATGATCTCGCGTTTAATAGAAAGTAAACCACAAGAGCTGCGCGTATTTTTAGAAGAAGCTGCCGGTGTATCAAAATACAAAGAGCGCCGCCGCGAAACACAAACTCGTATTAAAAGCACCCGCGAAAATCTTGAACGTCTGTTAGATGTGCGAAAAGAGCTGCAAAGTCAGTTAGATAAATTGGCTGTGCAGTCGGTTGATGCAAAAAAATACCGCGAGTTAAAAGCGCAAGAACGTATATTAAAAGGGCAAATAGCGGTTTTAAAATGGCAAAAGTTACACCAGCTGCAACTTGAAAAAAGCGCCCTAATTAATAAACTTAATGATCAAATTTTGTTTTTTGAAACAGCTCATTCAGGGCATGACGATGTACTTGCAAGCTTAGAAGGGCAAGTACAAACCCAGCAAGATAAATTAAGCGATGCCCAGCATCAACAACATGTAATACACACCGAGCTTACTCGCGCTGAGCAACAACAAATAAACGTAAAACAACAAACTCAAACGCTTAAGCAAAATTTAATTAAATTACAGCAACGCCAAACACATAGCCTTGAAGTTAAAGTGCAGCAGCAAATTGTGTGCGAGCAACTAAATGAAATCCTGCAAGAGGCAAGTGAAAATGCCTTAATGTGCGAAGAGCAAGTTAACGAGTTAACGCTTGAGCTTAAAGAGTTATTAGCACTTAAGCAGCAGTACAGTACTCATTGGCAAGCTTTGAGTGAGCAACAGCAGCAGCTTAATACTAATGCGCAACTGCATAGTGGTCATATCAAACAAACTCAACAGCAAATAAGCCACGTTAACGAGCAAATTAATCAGCTAAAGGATCAGCTTAGCGAGCTACAAAGTAGTGATGTAGAGCAACAATTAACGCAGCAAATACAGCAAAGACAAATATTAACTCAACAGCTTGCCGCAAAACAAACTGCGCATACACAGTGTAGCGCTAAACTTGAATTACAAAACACACATGTTAACGACACACAAAAGCAGCACTCTTTGCTCACTCAAAAAGCAAACGAGCTAAAAGCAAGTATAACAGGGCTTAAAAGTACTCTCGGACTCGATGAAGAAACTGAACGTACTAACGGATTGTTTAATCAGCTAAGTGTTAAAGAAGGCTTTGAGCCTTTAATAGAGCAAGCACTTAAATCGCTAGAGCATTTAAATGTAAGTGAGCAGCAAACTAGCAACAGCGTGTGGGCAAGTCATGATGATCACATGCCAACAAATAGCTTAGCGGTATTTATAACAAGCGGCGTGTATCCAGATCATTTAACGCGTATTGCTTATAACGAAAACGGTGATTTAACAATATTAAATGATAGCTTTTATACAGCCGTTATGGATAAAAACGGTGCGTTACATGGTCGTAATTGGCATGTAAGCGCCGATCGTAATGCTGACAACTCATTGCTTTTAAAGCATAAGCAGTTACAAGATAAAACTCAGCAGTTAATTGATGTCGAGGACGAGCTACATCACGTCACGCTCACTCTTGATAAATATACACTCGCGCAAGCGCAATTAATTAACGAGCAAAGTGAGCTAAAAGAAGCCATACATGAGCTTGCGCAAAATAGTGCCGTCGTCAGTACGCGCACTGACATGCTTAAACAGCAAGTAGCGCAGCATCTGCAACAGTTAGAAAAGTTACAGCAGCAAAAGCAGCAATTAATAACTCAGCTTTTGCAATTAAATACTGTGCTTGGCGAGCAAAACAAACTACATGAAGTATTAAATGAGCAGCAACTCAATTTAAAAAAGGAGGTAGACGCTGCAAATAGCCTACATTCACAAAGCGATAAAAATTATAGCCAAGCATTAAACATGCTCGAGCAATATAAAACGCAAGCACACAATGCAACGCTTGCCCTGCAAAAATCGCGCAGTGAATGGCAATTGAGTCAAACTAAATTGAGCCATGCAGAGCAAGAGCACGTTAGTGCTTCTGAAGGCGCACAAGAACTACTTAATGAAATAGAAGAGTTGCTGATCCCAGAGCAAGAATTGAGTGATAAAATAGCCCTGCTTTTGGGGCAGCATCAAAAAGGTGAGCGGGTTTTTGTATCACTGCAAAAAGAATTGGCTCAAGCGAAGGAAAGTTTAAACACCAAGCAAGCGAGCCTTAAAAATTCACAAGGTGAGCTGGTGGGCTTGCAACAGCAGCATCAAAAGTTAGCGATTGAAGAGCAAAGTTTACTGATAAAAGCACAAGTGGCGCTTGAGCCATTAGAAGAATTAAAACAAAGCTTAAAAGCGATACTTGATGAGTTACCAGATTCGCTAAGTTTAAGCGCTGCACAAAATCAGTTAACCGGATTTACTAATCAGTTGGATAAATTAGGTGCGGTAAATTTAGCGGCAATAGAAGAGTTCGATTTAGCTAAAGCGCGAAGTGATTATCTTGATAATCAATTAGATGATTTAACAAAAGCGTTAAGCACGCTTGAAGGTGCTATTGGTAAAATTGATAGAGAGACCAAAACGCGCTTTAAAGAGACCTTTGATCAGGTTAATGACGATTTTGCTGAACTATTTCCTAAAGTTTTTGGTGGTGGCAGTGCGTATTTAACATTAACCAGTGATGATTTACTCGAAAGTGGTGTTAGTATAATGGCGCGACCGCCAGGTAAGAAAAATTCAACAATTCATTTGTTAAGTGGTGGAGAAAAAGCGCTGACCGCATTATCATTAGTGTTTTCTATATTCAGGCTCAATCCAGCGCCATTTTGTATGCTGGACGAAGTAGATGCACCATTGGATGATGCTAACGTTGTTCGCTTTTGCCGTTTGGTTGAAGAAATGTCACAATCAGTGCAGTTTATTTATATTAGCCATAATAAAATTGCGATGGAAATGGCAGGTAGATTAACGGGTGTAACTATGGCAGAACCTGGCGTATCGCGGATGGTTGCTGTAGATATAGAACAAGCTGTGCAACTTGCACATGCATAAATTTTTATAACACGTGTATTAGTTTTTAATTAATATACAGGTTTTAGGCATATCAAATAATAAAAGGTGAGGGGATGGCCGAACAATTAAGATGGGTTTTAATCGTTATCAGTGTAATTGTCATTGGTGGTTTGTTAGTGCATGGTTTGTGGTCGGTTAGAAAAAAAGATCGCCCTGAAGCGTCAAATAACGAACGGGTTGAACCATTACAAGAAAGTGCACCAGCGTCATCGCATACTTCTCGTCCTGAGGCTGAGCCAAAGGAGCCTGTGATAGAAGAACGTGACGAACCTCAATTTGGTGAGCTTAACTTTGCTGCAGATGAGCCGCAAATTGATACAAGTGTGCCAGAAGTGCCGATTGAAGATGACCTAGAAATAGTCGATGACCTAGAAACAAAAGAGCAAAGCGATGAAAAATCGTCAGCTCAAATGTCTGACTTTGTTATTGTGCATATTCAAATGCCAGAAGGGCTTAGCATGCAGGGCAGTAAATTATTGCCAGCCGTTAACACGTTAGGGTTTAAATACTCAGAGGAAGGCTTTTTTAATCGCCATCTCGATCCCGCAGGACAAGGCCATGTGTTATTTAGATTAGTAAATATGTACAACCCAGGTACGTTTGATATTGATAATATGGAACAGTTTAGTACCGCAGGGGTTAGCTTATTTATGACATTGCCGTGCGACGGTGATGGCTTAGCGGCATTTAATATGTTGCACAGTGCAGCTAAAAAGTTAGCGGATGAGTTTGGTGCGCAAATTTTAGATGCAGAACGTGAAGAAATGACCGTAGAGCGCATCAGGCAGTATGTTGAACAGGTTCGTTCTTTTTCAGCGTAAATAGCGCATATATTATATTTTTGTAAGCCACTGGATGATGACTCATCAAAGTGGCTTTTTTTATGTTTATTGAGGTTTAAATGTCTAGCAGCATTAGTGAGCAAGTTAATCATCTTCGTACTATTTTAGAGCAACACAATTACAATTATTATGTGCTCGACACCCCCAGTATTCCTGATTCTGAGTATGATAGGTTGTTACGCGAACTAAGTGCATTGGAAACCGAGCACCCAGAATTTTTAACTGCCGACTCGCCCACACAAAAAGTAGGCGGTGCAGCACTGAGTAAATTTGAGCAAGTCGCGCACCAAGTACCTATGTTATCGCTTGATAACGCCTTTAGTGAAGAAGAGTTTATTGCGTTCAATCGCCGTATAAAAGAGCGTTTAATGAGCGCTGATGAGCTTACTTTTTGTTGTGAGCCAAAACTCGATGGTTTGGCTGTTTCAATTATTTATCGCGATGGTGTGCTGGTGCAGGCCGCGACCCGAGGCGATGGTTTTACTGGCGAAAACATTACTCAAAATGTTAAAACCATTCGTAATGTACCACTTAAGTTACGTGGCGATTACCCAAAAGAGCTTGAAGTGCGCGGTGAAGTATTTATGGACAGCGCTGGCTTTGATAAATTGAATATTGAAGCGCAAAAACGCGGTGAAAAAGTATTTGTTAACCCACGTAATGCAGCTGCTGGTAGTTTACGTCAACTCGATTCTAAAATTACCGCTAAACGCCCACTCATGTTTTATGCCTACAGCACAGGGCTTGTTGCTGATGGCAGCATTCCTGAGGATCATTATCAGCAATTAGAAAAGCTAACTGATTGGGGACTACCTTTGTGCCCAGAAACAAAATTAGTGGAAGGTCCAAATGCCGCGCTTGCGTATTACAGCGATATTTTAACGCGCCGTGGTGAGCTTAAATATGAAATAGATGGCGTAGTAATAAAAATAAATCAAAAGGCCTTACAAGAGCGGTTAGGTTTTGTAGCGCGTGCTCCGCGTTGGGCTATTGCGTATAAGTTTCCGGCGCAAGAGGAAATAACTCAATTACTTGATGTTGATTTTCAAGTCGGGCGCACAGGGGCAATTACGCCCGTTGCACGTTTAGAGCCTGTTTTTGTCGGCGGTGTAACCGTATCAAATGCAACATTGCATAACAGTGATGAAATTGCGCGTTTAGGCGTGAAAGTAGGTGATACAGTTATTATTCGCCGTGCTGGAGATGTAATCCCACAAATAACGCAAGTGGTGCTTGAAAACCGCCCTGATGACGCGAGAGATATTGAGTTTCCAGTGACGTGTCCAATTTGCGATTCGCATGTTGAAAAGGTTGAAGGCGAAGCTGTAGCCCGTTGTACGGGTGGACTTGTATGTCCTGCACAGCGTAAGCAAGCGATTAAGCATTTTGCATCACGAAAAGCACTAGATATAGATGGTCTTGGCGATAAAATTGTTGATCAGCTGGTAGATAGAGAACTTATAAAAACACCTGCGGATTTGTTTATTTTAAAGCAAGGGCATTTTGAGTCGCTTGAACGTATGGGACCTAAGTCAGCTAAAAACTTAGTAACAGCACTTGAAGAGGCTAAAGGCACTACGCTTGCTAAGTTTTTATATTCTCTGGGTATTCGTGAGGCGGGCGAGGCGACGGCACAAAATTTGGCTAATCACTTTTTAACCCTTGAAAATATAATAAATGCCAGCATTGACAATCTAACGCAAGTAAGTGATGTAGGTGAAATCGTCGCAGCGCATGTGCGTGGTTTTTTTGATGAAGAGCATAATTTAGCGGTAGTAAACGCACTTATAGAGCAAGGTGTAAATTGGCCTGCACTAAGTGCGCCGTCTGAAGACGAACAGCCACTTGCAGGGCTTATATACGTCCTTACTGGCACGCTTAATACACTTAACCGTAATGATGCAAAAGCACGTTTGCAACAACTTGGCGCTAAGGTGTCAGGTAGTGTTTCGGCTAAAACGGATGCGTTAGTCGCTGGCGAAAAAGCAGGCTCTAAATTAACTAAAGCACAAGATTTAGGGATAGAAATTCTAACGGAAGACGATCTAATAACGCTTTTGGAAAAATATAATGGATAGTATTTTACATTTTTTGAACACACTACAACTAGACACAGGGCAATGGCTGCTTGGTTACGTAAATAATATCGCAATGTTATTAACGGTGTGTTTAGTGTCGTTATATGCCAATGACGTGATCAAGCTAACAAAAAGCACAGTTACCAGGTATAACTTTGTGATTAGAGTTTTGTGCTTTGTATTAATTACCGCTTTTGGCTTTGGTTTTATCGTTGTATGGTTAAGCCCTTTAATAGCCAAAGGGTTGTTATTCTTTGGAAAAAAATGGCTGACTGTGACACTCATCGTTGCATTTTTTATTCTTGGCACGATTGCAGATAAAAAGAATCAACTATGAGCCGATATGGACCCGAATACTGGGATAAGTATGGGAGTTACCGTACTCCTATTGCATTTCATTTGAGTTTGCTGGTGCTCTTACGCGGCTATTTCATTTGGGTTATTGCGGCTTTAAGCCGCAGGCCTGAACTGGATTTAATGTCGTTATTTTTTAAAAATAAAAATGATTTTTTTATCGCAATAACGATTGGTAGTATTGCAATAATACCGACTATTTTATTTTGTTTACGGCGGCCGCGAGACTCACACAGTGCGAGCGACAGGTTAGCCAAAATTTGGCAGCATATGCGCTGGCCTCTTATTTTATGTGCTGTTGTTGATTTAACATGGTTAAGTATTCAAGCCGCACATAGTCATTATCGATTTTCATTATTTTTAGCAGTACAAATGATGATTGTTTTATGGGTGCTGTGGTATTTAGTTAAGAGCCGTTATTTAACCGTTTTTTTTAACGATTGGCCTGAGCCAACAGAAAAAGCAGCCGAAGAGAAAAAGTTACTTAAATAGGACTGGTTGTGGACGCTGTAAATAAAACAATAGCGATAACGATTTCGCTAATAGGATTAGTGCTTATTATTTTAACGATTAGCACTGAGCTTTTAGAGTTTATGTGGTTTAAAGTACTATTTGGCTTATGGATATTTATTTTTTGTTCAAGTATTTATAGGCTCACACCGCTTTTTAAATCGAGAAACCGTTTAGAGCATTTTATCCAACGAGATGCGCAACATTTATTACTCTTTAGTTTGATGGGATTTTTTGATAAAAAACACGGCCCCAACTGGTTGGTTATTAAAAGCATCGAACGCATAACCAGCAAAGACGATGAGCTGACGATCTACAGCAACAACGAGCGCCAATTGTGCGTAAGTCTACCTGTAAAAAAAGCACAGTTAGATAGTTTTATTAAACGAATACTTACCGATTCAGAAAAGCAAACCATTACCTTTGATTAGGCTGATCTCCACTCTAATCAATAACGTAATACTTAACGATATTTTTTATAAATTTAAAAAGTACCGCTAATTAACGATTCAATGAGGTCATTATGTTGAAGTGGAATGATGTTATTAACTTTGCCAATAACGGCAATCCTACACCAAGTAAAAAAGTGATTAAAACGGACGCTCAGTGGCGTGAGCAATTATCAGAGAATGCGTACTACGTAACACGTAATAAAGGCACAGAGCGTCCGCATAGCTCAGCTAGTTGCACATTGTTAGAGCCAGGTAAATACGCGTGTGTTTGTTGCGATAATCTACTTTTTGATGCTGACGAAAAATTTGACAGTGGTACGGGCTGGCCTTCGTTTACACAACCCGCCACAATTGAAGCGATTGGTTATGTGAGTGATATAAGCCATGGCATGGAGCGAATTGAAGTTGTTTGCAACGTGTGTGATGCACATTTGGGGCATATTTTTCCTGATGGCCCATTGCCTACAGGTTTGCGATACTGCGTAAATGCAGCATCAATGAAAAAGCTTTAACGTTGTTACTTTTGTGATTTAGTGTCTGTTTCAAGTTCTAATTTCATTTCTTTTGCAATATCCGAAATTTTATCTAAACGCTGCATCTGCTCTGCTGGTAGCTGAGTTTTACTAAGCAGAGCGTAGCATTTTTTTGCAAGCTCAAGGTTAAATGATCGGCCCAGTTGTTTATTTGAATCAAGTAAGCATTGTAATAAATTAAGTGCAATGCTGGGATTGCGGGGCATGACTCTAAATGCCTGCGTAAACGCCTCTAAAGCAGTATTTAACTGCCCTCTATTAAATTGATTAACCGCATGATTGTTTAGCTCTTTTGGCCCTATTTTTATATCACGGCGTTCACTTTGTTGTTGTTGGATGTACCGTAAATAAGTGATATCTTCTTGATTAGGGTGTTGCTCACAATGATTAATTATTTGGGTGAAAAGTGTTTGGGCTTTTTGGTGAAAACCTAACTCATGAAATGCCTTTGCTTTATCAAGCGCACTATCAACTGAGCCAATAATAACGTCGTCATCATCAAGTTGCTCGATGAGTTTTTTTGCTTTTTGATGCTCATCTTTTAAATAATGCAATCGGGCATTAAGCACATCAATTTGAGCTTGATTACTGCTATTAGGAAATAGCTTTTTTAAGTCATTGATATATTGATTTGTTTGCCTAGAAATTCGTTGTATTTGGTCCGTTTGATCCGTTGTTAGAGCAAAATCAATGCCTGCACGTGCTGCATTGAGATAGATACTAGGGTGGTCGTGTATAGAGTATTTTGCGTAGCTTGCTATATCTTTTTGAGTTAAATAATTGGTTTCGTAATCGTGATTAATTAACGACACATTACTTAACGATTTTTGGCGTGAAATGTTACGCGGAGCAATTTTAACGGCTTGACTTAAAAACTCTTGTGCTAATTCGAATTGATTAAGTTTTATTTCTAATTGGCCTAACAAGTCTAAAGCGACTAAACGTGTTTCTTGCCGCTCCAACATAGTTTTGAGCATACGCTGGGCAAGAATGTGCTCATTATTAGCTATAAGCGCCTCGACTAAACCAACTTTTGCCCAAGCAAACTTTTGAATATTAAGTACTGATTTAAAAAAATCTTTAGCTTCTTGTTTGCTGTTCAAGCGAAGCAGTGCATCCCCTTTTAATCGTAATAAAATGGGGCTGTAGCTATTATTTTCTTTATTTAAAATAGTATCTATATATGTAATTGCTTTTGGATCATTACCATCGTCGATTAAAGTATAAATAGTTTGTAAATCGTGTTTGCGCTTTAAAACACGCTCTATTCGTACTTTTAATTCTTGTACTGTAAATGGTTTTACTAAAAAGTCATCGGGTTGCAACTCAAGTACACTATGCACCAGTGAGCCAGTTGTTTCTGCAGAAATAAAAATGAATCCAGTCGAATTTTTTATTAAGCGTTTTACCCTAAGCTCTTCATAAAGCTGATAGCCATCTTGTTGTTTACTTAAATTGAACGAGCAAACAATTAGATCAAACTCTTCACTTAAGCATTGCTCTTTTGCTGATTTTGCATGATCGGCAAAGCGCAATTGTTGAAAGCCAAGTCTTTCTAACGACTGTTTCATATAGCTTTGAGCAAGCGGCTGCTCTTCGACTATAAGTATTTTGGCTTTTGAATAGATCTTAGTTGGCATTGGCTTAAGCGTTATTACATTTAACACTGACTATAATCAACAGTTTAACTGCTTACAAGGAATAGCTGTATTTATTAGGTACTTAATTTTAACTAATACATTTATATGGCAGTAAAAAAGAAAATTAGATGAGTGATGTGTAGTGTGTTGTTTTATTAAGACTAAGTTAATTTAAAAGCGACTTAAGCGATAACCAATACGTGGAGTTCTGCACCAGTTAAGTTAAGGTGTTGCTGAATTTTTTTAGCTAATTAGCGTTCATCATTTATACACTTAAGATATTGTTTAATGGCTGCATAGCCACCATATAATAAACATACTTTTGTCAATACAGTGAGTTGCTATGTTAAATAATAAAATCCCCCCCGTTATTGTTGTGCTGTTTTTTGCAGGCATAATGGCGCTTATTGCGCATTACAGTGTTATTGATTTCACCGCATTTATTACCTACTTAGCGGCAAGTTTGGTCATTATTGGGTGTGCGTTTTGTATCGCGGGTGTGGCGAGTTTTAAAATAGCAAATACCACGGTAAACCCTAATAAACCTGAACGAGCGTCAAAACTTATTACTAGCGGCATTTATAAAATTTCGCGTAACCCAATGTATGTCGGTTTTGCATTTATTTTAACGGGGTGGGGTATTTGGTTATGCTCGTTGTGGGCAATGCTTTGTATTGTTGGATTTATTGCGTATTTAACGCTTTTTCAAATAATTCCAGAGGAACGCGCGCTCACTAAATTATTTGGCGAAGAGTTTACCGCTTATAAAGCGCGCGTAAAACGCTGGTTGTAATCAATACCAGTTACTTAAAACCTGACAAACAAAAAAAGGCTATCGATGATAGCCTTTTTTTGTTTGCAGCAATTGTATTACTAATTAATTGCGGCTTATTCGTATTCTAACGGGTCTGTAATGTTATTTAGTGCAAATGCTTCAAGGCGTTCTTGGCACGCGCCACATTTACCACAGGCCTTTTCACGGCCGTTATAACAAGTCCACGTTTGGCTGTAATCTAAACCCATTTCAATACCGTCTGTTAAAATACCAATTTTAGTATTATTTAAATACGGGCTAAAAATTTCTACAGCATCGTAGTTAGCAATACGACACACATCATCCATTTTTTGCACAAATTCAGGACGGCAGTCAGGGTAAATAGCATGATCCCCAGAATGAGCGCCGTAATAAACTTGGCTAGCTTTAAGTGATACCGCGTAACCAACAGCAAGCGAGAGCAAAATCATATTACGATTAGGTACAATCGTACTTTTCATGCTCTCTTCTTCGTAATGGCCTTCAGGCACATCAATGTCATCAGTAAGTGATGAGCCACCAATAAGTTGGTTAATCGCCGAAATATCAACAATTTTGTGTGGAACGTTTAGTTTTTCACACACACTTGCTGCCACTTTAAGCTCTTTTACATGACGCTGACCATAGTCAAATGAAAGGGCATATACATCATGGCCTTGTTGCAGGGCTTTATTTAATACGGTAAATGAGTCCATACCGCCGGAATAAATAACAACTACTTTTTGCGTCATATCTGTTTTGCTCTTAGTTTTAATAGAGGTTTATATCAGGGCGCGATATACTACACGGCCGCAGCTTAAATAACAATTTTTGCACAGCGCTTTTTGGTTTTTTAATAGTAGCAATTTGGCTGCTAGGTAGTAAGTGAGATCTCTTTTGTACAAAATTAATGAAGTGTTTGAAACCATTCAAGGTGAAGCTAGCTTTACTGGCACACCCTCAATATTTTTACGTCTGCAAGGTTGCCCTGTAGGTTGCTCTTGGTGCGACACCAAGCAAACGTGGGATGTTGATAATGTATATAAAGTATCGCTGGATGAAACCGTAGAAAAAAAGGCCGACTCAGATCATTGGGCTTACGCCAGTGCAGAGCAAATTTTAGCCTTGTTCCAATCGCGTGGGTATACCGCAAAGCATGTTGTAATTACCGGCGGCGAGCCATGTATGTTCGACTTAAACCCAGTGTGTAACTTATTACATGAGAACGGTTTTAGTACGCAAATAGAAACAAGCGGCACGTTTGAAATACTCGCACCAGAGCAAACATGGGTAACAGTATCACCAAAAATTAATATGCGCGGCGGCTATGAAGTACTTACCAGCGCGATGAAGCGTGCAAACGAGATTAAACACCCCGTTGCTATGCAAAAGCACGTAGAAGAGCTAGAAGAGTTATTTGCTAAAACAGGCGTTAACCCAAAGCTTGTTTATTTACAGCCAATTAGCCAAAAAGTATCAGCAACTAAACTCGCAATCGACACCTGTATTGCTAAAAACTGGCGCCTATCAATACAAGTACATAAGTATTTAGGAATTAGTTAAAGCCAGCTTAAAGTTATAGTACGTAGGTCGGATAAGCGAAGCGCCATCCGACAACCCTAAAACTCATATCTTCTTCGCTAATAGCCATAACTAGTTTACTATGCGCGACTTAAAAATATTCTACTACTTACCACTAGGCCTATATGTCCGCAAACGCGCTTTACACCGACCTTTCTGATTACTACGACTTAATGTGCGCAGATATAGATTATCAAGCCCAGAGCAATTCTATTCACAGGCTGCACCAAATTTTTGGTAATAGCGGAAATACCCATCTCGATTTAGCATGTGGCACCGGCCCGCATGTACGCCACTTTATTGATAACGGCTATCAAAGTAGTGGGCTTGATTTAAACCAGCCAATGCTCGATAAAGCAAAAATTCGTTGCCCAGAAGCACAATTTTCATTGCAAAACATGAGTGAATTTAAGGTAACTGAGCACTTGGATTTAATTACCTGCTTTTTGTATTCAATCCATTACTGCGATGGCATTAATAAGTTAAAAGAGTGCCTTGCCAGTGTACATAATGCATTAAACGTGGGTGGGATACTTTGCTTTAATACAGTTGATAAAAACAAAATCGACAGCGATTCATTTGTAGAGCACACAGCAACAAGCGAAAATAGCGTATTCACATTTCGCTCTGGTTGGCACTACAGTGGCAGCGGTAGCAAACAGTTATTAAAACTAAGCATAGAAAAAACCACTGCAGACAAAACATTCGTGTGGCACGACGAGCACCCAATGGTGGCTTTTAGTTATACCGAGCTTAAAGAAGCCCTAAAGCCGTACTTCGAAATTCACATATTTGAACATGACTACGACAAAATAACCCCATGGGCAGAGCGCTCAGGCAACGCCATTTTTGTCTGCGTAAAAATTTAAGTTGAACACGTAGGTTGGGTAGAGCGCAGCGAAACCCAACGAACCCCCAATACCCACACCCAATAACCCCGCATTATATATTTGAAAACGTAGGTCGGATAAGCGAAGCGCCATCCGACACAGTAACTTATTTGAGTTTCGGCGAATATAAACAGCTAATTAATTATGATGTATGAAGTCAAGATTTGACCCCTCTGGTTTCTTTAAAACTCAGCATCGAAAAAACCACCGCAGACAAAACACTTGTATGGCACGACGAGCACCCAATGGTGGCTTTTAGTTATACCGAGCTTAAAGAAGCCCTAAAGCCGTACTTCGAAGTCCACATATTTGAACATGACTACGACAAAATAACCCCATGGACACAGCGCTCAGGCAACGCCATTTTCGTCTGCGTAAAAATTTAAGACAAACTCGTAGGTTGGGTAGAGCGTAGCGAAACCCAACGATAATAGTCATTAGCAACTTATCTCGGAGCTCTGTGTTACACAATGATCGAAAATAGCAAAAGCTGATGTTAATTAATCATGATGTGTGAGGTCAAGGTTTGATCCCTTTGGTTTTTAAATTTTGTTTTTACCCAAGGTTTAAGATCTTATTAAGATGATTTGATAGCCTAAAGTTCATAGTTATGTAAAAATCAATTGGGCTTAAAAGTATGCAAATTTATAATTAAAGGAGTAATGATGATTTCACTTAAAATGACAGGTTCAGTTGGAGATAAAGGAAAAAATTCGTCTGTAGATATTTATTTAATTAAAGCTTTACTCAATGTTTATGCAAGGGGAGCTTGTAAAAAACCTCTTCAGATGAATAATACATTTGATGCTGATAGTCTGTCCCTACTAAATGATTTTCAAAAAAATGTAGTTAGAATGGGAATCCCCGATGGGCTTGTATCTAGTAATCAAAGAACCTTTAAGGTGCTTGTAAGCAATTTAAAAAATAGTTTTAGATTAAGTTCTATAACCTCGCCAACTAGAGGGGGCTTAACTTGGGACTCTGAAGGTAAAGAAGGCGGTCTCTTTCATAGCCGTATTCTCCATGTTCCGAGCTCCAAATCTGGATTAACGCTCGGGCGAGGCTATGATATGAAAGGGAAATCTTCAACTCGAGTTCAAACAGAACTTGTAAAAGCTGGCCTTTCATTATTTTATGCTCAGAAATTAAGTAAAGGCGCACGTTTATCGGGTACAAATGCTGAGCGATTTATTGTAGAAAATGATCTTCTTGACTTTCAAATTACAGCCCCAGTGCAACTTGCTCTTTTTAATATTGCATATTCATATGAAGAGTCTGAAGTAAAGCGCATTTGTAATAAAGGAGATACAGTAAAAAAATATGGTACGGTTGATTTTAATTTAATACCAAAATCAGTTTTAGAATTATTTGTTGATTTGAAATACCGGGGTGACTACTCGCCTCAAACAAGATCATTTTTACAAGAACCTCTTTCGAAAGGAGATATAAGCAATATTAAAATGCTTATGAATGATCGTTCTAAATGGGCTCAGGTCCCCGTTGAGCGTTTTAATATGAGAAGTAAATTCGCTTCATTAATTCCTCTTGGAGTAACCCCATGAATAAATTAAAAAGCTTACTTCTATTACCATTATTCTTCCCTTTCATTGCTTGTATGGCTGTAGTAAATGAGGAGAAAGCCGGCTTGAAACCTTCAGTTATGATCGAAGGTGAATACCAAGAGCTGAAGGTTACTTACTTTAGCTATAACACAGAAGACTATCCTTGTTTTAAAATAAAGCTAGGTGAATCAAATGGCAGAGAATTTTGTAGCTTTACTGACGAAATAGGCGAAGTGACTGATGCGAGAGAAGATGTAAGTGCTATTTCGTATGAAAATGTTAAGTTTACAAAAGATGGTCTGCAGTTAGTAATTGATATAAGTGCTAGAGGGCCTGGGCGATTTTTTCTCGATTGTTCTATTTTATTTTCAGACTTTGTAAATAGTGAACCACGCTGTACTTTTAGAGATGCAGTATATTAATAAAAATTTTTTCTTAGTTTGTCAAAAAGCGTTGCCCTTGAGCAACGCTTTTTTGTATTTTATTTCTAGTAGCTAACTTACTCTGTCGCCAAATAGTCCAACACTACTTGATGGTGATTTTTGTTTAAATTTATCATACAGGTTTTTAATCTTACCGTTTTGGCCTACTAAAAATGTTAAGTAATAAACAAGACAGTCATCCTTAGATACTAAATAATGTACGGTGATATCAAGTGGTCAGTGCAACATGGTCTTTGATCATATAACTAGGAGTTAAATAGTATAATATCCTTCTTGGTCGATTATTTAGTTTATTAGCGATTTCATCTAAAAGCGTTGCCCTAGAGCAATACTTTTCTGTATCTTTTTAATAGCTCAAAGGTTATTCAGCCGTTAAATGAGTTTGGGGCTACTTAATAGTGAGCTTTGGTTTTAAACTTACAACTATAAAATTAATACTCACAAGGAAGAACACTTGCATATCCAAATTGCAGAACACATCAAACTATCTCCTTTATTGGAGAGCGATGCGGCGGATATTTTAAGGGTTGTTAATTTAAGTCGAGCAAGTTTAGGACAGTTTTTGCCTTGGGTAGAAGGGGTAAACAATATTGAATCGGCTAAAAAATATGTATCTGACAGAGTAAACAGCGGGCTTAATGGTTCGTGGTGGTTTAAGATTTATTTTAAAGATAATCTGAGTGGTATTTTTGCAGTTAAGTCTATTTGCCCTGAGTTAAATGTAGCGGAACTTGGTTATTGGTTAAGTAGTGATGCACAAGGAAATGGTATTATCAGTCAAGTAATCGCCAGAGTGCCAAGCATACTCAAAAATACAAACGCTAAGGTCATTGAGTTTAGATGCTTAGAACAAAATGTAGCTAGCATTAACATTGCTTTAAAATCAGGTGCAAGTTTAGTGGATACGATCCCCGACTTTGCATTTGCTAACAATACCATGCAGCAGCTCAACATATATCGGGTCGGGTTGTGACTGTTGTTATCACGTCTTTAATTCGCTCAATGCGGCCTTTAAAAGACCTCAAAGAATAAACATCCCCAAAACGGCTACTTAAAGTGACTTACTGTGCCACCACACTTATACAAGCCTTGCCTTATTAGTTAACCTGAACTCTGGATAATAAATCTATCTCGAGCAGCTATTTCCAGCGTTAACTGCGTTGAATTTACTTGCAATAGGCCCGCTATTGACGCGAAGATTCGCCTTGTTTTCACTGAAAATCTCTGGCTTGAGAAAATAAATTTAAATATCTCCATAATTCAATACGTTGGTAAACCTCTTAACCAAAGTTCAGGTTAGTTACTGATACTTCCTCGTTATAATTTCAAATATCACAACGATATCTTTTTAATTACTTGTTTATAAGTGAATTTAATTTTAGAACAGGTTTAATGATAATAAAATGTTGCAATTTTGTTGTTTGATCCTAATACTGATGAAGGTGTGAACTAACACGTTTGCGCAGGTTATACACGAATACCTTAAATAATAAAAAACACTGAACACACAACATTAAGGAATGGTATGAACAATAAAAAGCGCACATTAGGGCTAATAAAAGCCAGCCATTTACTTGGCGCAGGACTGGCTATGCTTATGAGCTTTTCTGCCGCGAGTAAAGACTACAAAATTGTACTTATTCATGGTTTACAGGTATCACAAATAGTGAATAAGTCGGGGAGTGATGTTGTTAATGATGGTGAAACATATTGGCAATCATATTGGAATAGCCGTGCGGATGAGCGAATTGATTGGCCCGCTTATGAAAGGGTGGAAGGAAAGATAGCCACTGATTGGGTGTGGCCTAAATTAAAGCAAATGTCACAGTCTAACTTGTGTGAGCAAGGTTGTGTGTTTGTAACCCATTCAACAGGGGATTTAATTGCTCGCCATATTATAGATAACCAAGAAAACTGGCTGGAAAATGCAGGTTTAAAACCACTTAATATTGTTGCTACGTTCGATTTAGCAGGTGCTGGTGGCGGAAGTGAATTGGCTGATGTTGCTGTAAGTGCATTAACTGGGGCATCATGGAACTTTGCGGTTGATGCTGCACTCAAATGGTGGCTTGGGGGCGAGGTTACTGAAGCTGTAGGTGTTCTACACGATTTAAAAGTAAATAATGCGCGTAAAATTTCACCGTTTCCAGATGCACGCACACCGCGTTTACGTTTTGTTGCCGACGGAAATGCTTATTTGGGTTTAACGGGTGGTTTTTTAAAAGGAAATGATGATTCGGTTGTTGCATCGCATTCATCGTGTGGCGCGAGTGCGGCAAAATCGTTTGGTAGCTGCAGTGGTAATATTGATACAGATGGTCATTTAAAGTCACAAGGAAATGCTGTGACTAGTTTTATGCCGAATCACTACCCAATAATGATGAGTAAAAGCTACAATCATAGCGACATTCATAATGCGCAACGAAAAGGCAATGTAACCATTGCGATGAATAATGTAAATGTAGAAGACAACAATATAGGCTTTAAGACATTTGATAAAACAACGGGGAGTTGGTTTTGGAAAAAAGAGTACCGTTACGTCAAGGATTCAAATAACGTGAGTGCATCAGCGCTTATTTATAACGTGATCCCGTGATTTACTCTCAATTTTATTAAGTTTATTTTAACGAGTTAAATGGCTCAATAATATTGTTTAACGTTTTATTGAGCTTTTATCTGATGAGCACACACTAATTATAAAAGCAAAAAAGTGTGTGATTAAAGATAATACCAATTTGCAATAATACGTAATCAACTTGAGGGATTAAACCAGGTGCTAACGGCGTTAAAAATTTGCCTTGTTATCGACACGGTTTGCTTACCTCAAAATAAATTATTTAATTAAGCGAATTGGTACAAAGCCTCATGTTTTATAAAGGATAAAGACATAAACGATGAAAAAATTTTATGCGATAGCTTTAATTGTTAGCGTTACTTTATTTGCGCTGTGGTTTACGAATAAAAATGTGTCTAATAAGTCGGTTGAGCATACTGCGTTACCGGTAAAAAAAATGCAAAGTACGCTAGCTACACAGCCAGTTAAAGTTATCCCTATCGATTTACCTAAAAATAAAAAGCCAGCTCAAGCGTCAAAACAACACGTTATTTTTGATGATAATTTATCGCAAGCAGCTGATCTGGTAGCAATGCAATACGAAAATGCGCTAAAGTTTCCGCCATACTCTCAGCCGATAAGCGCTTTGGATGAAGACCGCTTAAAACCAAATCAGTTTTACCCTATATCGAGTCCTATTGATGAAAGTGGCGCAGCGCTTACCGTTAGCCTTAAACAGTATCGCTTTACATACCCACAAGACATAGTTGTCAATGTAAATGCACAGAGTTTAGGCAAGGTAGTGGTTGAACTTTCCAATACCGATACGAAAGAAGTAATTAGTACGCATAAAGGCAGTGCACGTGAAGGCGAAGCAATTATAACGTTTAAGGGGGAGGAAAGTTACCCTCGAAATATACAACTGTTTGTTCAAGCAGATATTGCGGGTAAAAAAGTCCCTGCTGTGGCTGAAATTCAATACATGGCACCAAGTGCAACGTTAACAGGCTTTAATAAAGCGTATGCACAGAATGACAATATGATTGTGCCTGCTAATTTAAACGTTATAAAAAGCGGTTTATACCGTGTTCGAGCTAATTTATATGATGGGAATACGCCGCTTGCCCATTTGGTTGCAAAAGAGCGTCTGACTGAAGGTAATCAATTACTTGATTTAAAATCGCATTGGTCAGTGTTACCGCAAGGTATAACAACTATGCGTCTAAGCGATTTTGTCATCGAAAGAATGTCGCCAAGCCCAGGCGAGCAAAATAGTTTTGGCAGCAGTGAAATTAGCTATTTTGAGATCACTGATTTTGCCTATGATAGTTTGCAGCAATTACCATATCAGGCAAATGCACAAGAAAAATTAAGTTTAGAGTTTTTACAAGGTTTAGCACAGGGGTAAAATAAAGAGTAAGCTCGAGTTGGCAAATATGACGGGTTTGTATATCCATACAAACCCGTAACGATAGTTAGCTTAGATTGATAGTTACTACGTCAGGAACTTTTGATTCATCAAATTCGCTATTAACAGGGACTTTAGGAATATCGGGTTTATCAAGGGCAATATCGCCACCGTCAATAACGTCGCCTGTTTGTAAGTTTTTAAAATCAAATAGTTCGGCATCAGCTAAATGCGAAGGCACTACATTTTGCATCGCGGTAAAAATACTCTCGATACGACCTGGATGATCGGTATCCCATTTAGCAAGCATGGCTTTTGTGTGTTTTCGCTGTAGGTTTTCTTGTGAGCCACATAAATTACACGGAATAATTGGGTAGCCTTGTGCAAATGCGTATTGAGCTATATCGGTTTCTCTACAGTATGCAAGTGGGCGAATAACCATGTGCTCGCCATTATCGCTCATCAGTTTAGCTGGCATACTTTTTAGCTTACCGCCGTAAAACATGTTTAAAAATAGGGTTTCAATCATGTCGTCGCGATGATGGCCAAGCGCAATTTTAGTCGCGCCTAATTCTTTTGCTGTGCGGTATAAAATACCACGACGTAAGCGAGAGCAAAGTGAACAGGTTGTTTTACCTTCAGGAATAATATCGGTAACAATACTGTAGGTATCTTCTTCTACAATTTTGTATTCAACATTTAGTTTATCAAGGTACTGGGGTAAAACATGCTCAGGAAAGCCTGGTTGCTTTTGATCGAGGTTTACAACAACAAGATCAAACTTTATCGGTGCTACACGTTTTAAATGCTGAAGCATTTCAAGCATTGTGTAGCTGTCTTTACCGCCAGAAAGGCATACCATTATACGGTCGCCTTCTTCAATCATATTGAAGTCCATAACGGCTTGACCAGTTTGGCGACGTAAACGCTTTTGCAGCTTATTTAAGTTAAATTGAGCTTTAGCTTGATCTGAATGTGACAATTACGCCCCCTAGTAAAACAATACAGCAAAGTTATTTGCTAAAAATAAAGGGGCGTATTATACCCAAACCACCTGAATATGCGAGTTTAGGGTGTAATTAAAAAAGAAATTAAACAAGGTATTTTTAGCAAGTAGCATGCGGGTTGTTACCTGCTAAAAGGTTTATGCAGTTTGGTATTAATCCCGCTTTTTTGCCATCGGGCTCACGTAACCATCGGGTTTTAGTGCAAGTACATCGCAATCTAAGCTATCAATTACATGCTCTGCGGTGTTACCTACAAGCGCTGCGCTTAAACCCGTGCGGCCAACAGTGCCAATAACGACTAACTCGCTATTTAATCGCTTAGCTACATCAGGAATTACATCCTCAGGTAAGCCTTCTTCAATAAAACATTGTTCTTGGCGTAAATTAAACTCAGCGGCAAGCTCATTGGTTGAATCAATATGGTGTTTTTTAACTGACTCATTATAAAGCCCTGGATTAAACTCAGGAATTTCAATGGCTATATTAATTGGGGTTGCAGGGTAGGCGTTAACTAAATTGAGCTTGGCATTGGCGAGTTCACATAGAAATTGCGCATCTTTAATAATGCGTTTGTTAAGCGCCATATGCTGCTCGTTTTCACTAACAGCATTTACAGCTGCCAAAATATTACCGTGTGCAGGCCATGCCATTTCTTTCACAAACAATACAGGAGTAGGGCATTTTCGCACTAAGTGCCAGTCAGTAGGAGTAAAAATAACCGACTTAAGTGCGCCATGTTGATGTGTGCTTTTTATAACGAGATCATATTGCTGCTCAATAACAGTGTTGATAATGGCTTCGTAAGGGCGATTATGCCACACAACTTGGGTTTCAATATCAAGGTCTTGATAAGGAGAGACCAGATCGTTTAGCCATAGTTCACGGTCTTTAATAACGGCTTTTCGCATTGCTTCACGTTCATCTCCTGAGAGCATTGTCGTCATCTCGTAAGAAAAATCGTAAACGGTCATAAAAGCGGTAATACTTGCGCCAGATTTTTT
This sequence comes from Pseudoalteromonas sp. SG45-5, assembly GCF_014164085.1. Lineage (NCBI taxonomy): Bacteria > Pseudomonadati > Pseudomonadota > Gammaproteobacteria > Alteromonadales > Pseudoalteromonadaceae > Pseudoalteromonas > Pseudoalteromonas sp. SG45-5. Next base: position 56,057 of record NZ_JACJEM010000010.1, read on the forward strand.
AGCTAAGTCGATTGAACGCGCCAAACCATGTTGGTCGTCTTTGGTAGGGTCGATTATTGCAATAATACGTTTAATAGTGTCCATGTGCTACTCCATTTACTGAACAGGTGTATTTTAGTGTAACTTAAATACAAGACAGTTAAAGGAATAGCATAAAAATTGTTGTTCTAAATCAAGAAATTTTTTATCCAAGGTTATTAAAAATTAATAACCTAAAATGGCTATAAAATAGACTGAAAGTTAATTTAAACCAAAACCAATCACGAAAGGTCGACACGCCCTAATCACTTTTAGGTGTGAGTAATGTATTATTTTTCTCGATAAATCCACTCGTTTTTTTCACAAAGTTTACTTCTGGGAGTAAGTTATAAGTATTGTTCTTAATTGTAGAAAATACATAGCTTTTCCCACCACGAGAGAATAAGTTAATTAGATCCCAGTATTTTTTTTCAGGGTAAACAGTCATATCAATATTGAGAAAGTGATTATTATTGATATAAATACCTCTGACGTATTTATCGTCAATGAGCTCATTTGTGACATCAGACTGTATTCTGATCCCCCCTTTAGAACGTATAATACTGTTGTGCGTAAAATATATATTTCCCCAATTAAATGGTGTTGTCACGCTGCTTGGCTTATTTGGGTAGGCATTGAGTATAAATTTATCTGTATCTACAAACGTATTCGCAATTATTTTAACATCGGAATAATAGGTCAGCTCAATTGCAGTCCCTTTGGTATTTTTAAATGTATTATATTTTATTAGCCCCTTTGACACTGGCTTTACGGAAGCAAATTTTAAAGAGCCTTTTAAACCTTCAAAAATATTATTTTCAACAGTAATATCATGCGTACCACCAAAGTTATTATTCCAAGGGTGAGTGGTGGTAACTTGCGTGATATTTTCAAAGTAATTATTGGTAATTTTGACTCTAAAAGAATTAATTGGCGCATCATAAGAAGATAAATGAGAAGAGGTTGCTCTGATTGCGGCATCCCCAAAGTTAAAAAACTGATTATCACGTACCGATATATCAGAAGAACCAGCAAAGAGTATGCCTTGCTCACCCCACACATAATTAACAGTGTCTTTTGTTAACCCTTCAAAGGTGAAGCCTTCAATAGTGATAAAGCGCGAGTTATAAAAAGCTAAAATATATTCACCGTCAAATTTTTCACACTTTCTTAGTACTACCCCTTTTTGCGCAGAAATAACGATATTACTAATATTTCTAAAAATGATGGCTGAGCAAATATCATAAATACCTGGTTGCTCTATCACTAACTCGTTATTTTCCGCAGTGTTTAAAATTAACTCTTTTAATGCTTGGGAGTCATCAATATTATCATCAGGTAACATTGAACTTGATGCTTGACTACTGAAGATACTTAAAGAGAAGATAAACAGGAAATATAAAATATTAGGCATAGGTTATTCCTTTTATATTGTTAATAAATAGAAGTTTATAACTATGATAAGGATTGCAATATGGCTAATACCAAACTGCATAAATCTTTGACCAATTTAACGAATTAAATTGCATTATAACGTCGTTAAAAATTTTTTATTTAGAACAACTAGATACAAAAATTTTTGCCTAGTTCTAGCGTAATTTTCTTAACATTAAATAGACCCCATATATAAGCAGATTGGTATAAATGAAAACGCACTACAAGGATAATTACACTGAATTAGATCGCAGTTTTCATATTGTTAAATAGTTTTCATACTTATACTGATTTGTATAAGTTCACTTCTAAAGTATTAGTTGAGGGGAAGTGTAATTGCAATAATTACACTCTAATTACGAATAAAGTAGTGATTTTTTGGGAGGTGTTTTTTAACAAGGCTTTACTATTGCGGCTGTTTTAGCGAGTGCATTATTGTCTAAAATAGTAATGAACTTGCCTTCTACTTTTATTAAATCGGCTTTTTGAAAACGGCTCAGTAAACGGCTTATAGTTTCAACGGTTAGACCTAAATAGTTACCAATCTCTCCGCGTGTCATGGTAAATCTAAATTCTTTACGCGAAAAACCACGCTCACCAAAACGTTCCGAAAGGTTATAAATAAAACTTGCTAAGCGCTCTTCAGCTGATTTTTTATTGAGTAATAACAGCATTTCTTGATCGTATGTAATCTCACTGCTCATTAAGCGCATTATTTGTTGGCGTAGTTTTGGTAATCTACCAGATAGTTCATCGAGGGTATCAAATGGAATTTCGCACACCATAGATGTTTCTAATGCTTGTGAAAAGCTTGGGTGTATCATTTTATTTATTGCATCAAAGCCAACAAGATCGCCCGCTAGATGGAAGCCAGTAATTTGCTCATCGCCTTGCTCTGATAATGTATATGATTTAAATGAGCCTGAGCGTACTGCATAAATAGCTTTTAAAGGTGCACCAGATTCAAATAAGTAGTCGCCTTTGTGAAGTGGTTTCTTTCGTTCAATGATTTCGTCAAGCTTATCCATTTCTTGGCCATTAAGTGAAAATGGCAAACACAATTGACTAATACTGCAGTTATTACAGCTAATAGCACAATTACCTTTAGCGCGACTTTGAGAGAAATCCATAATTTAATCCGTTTTAATTTTTATTCACGACGTTGTCTAGATTAAAGTACCAGCTTGTCGGTTGCAATAATCAATAAGTAGATACCATACCAAATTATAACGCTGCCTAATACAATTCGGGTCCAAGGATGGTTAATTAGTGTGTTTAGCTTTTGCGCGGTAACACCTAATGTGATCATTGCTGGAAAAGTGCCCAAGGCAAAACATAACATAACTAAAGCGCCATCTAATGCGCTTGGGCTGGTCATGGCCCAAGTTAAGGCTGAGTATACCAGACCACAAGGCAGCCAGCCCCATAAAGCACCATAACCTAAAGCTTTAAAAGGGGAGTTTATTGGCATTAAATATTTATTAAGCTTAACAATATGCTGCCATATTAAAGTTTTTCCAATTTTTTCTAACCATTGTAAAGTGGGCCCTAGACGCATTATATAAACGCCTACAAGTAACATAAAAATGGCAGCAATAAATGAAAGTATTAAAGAAAAAGATGTATTTTGCTTGGCAAATTGGCTACTAATTCCTGCAACTAGCGCGCCCGCAATCATGTAACTTAGTGCACGACCGATATTATACGCTAATGAGTAAGTGAATGTTTTACGCTTGTCGCTGGCTAACTGCAATGAACTAGCTATACCGCCGCACATAGCAATGCAATGGCCGCTACCAATGAGGCCCATTAAAAATGCACTGGTATAAAGAGGGTCAATCATTGCTTTTGTTATGCTGCTCTTTGTCGTCTTCGAACAAAATACTGTGGCCTTGCTTGTTTAAATCAGAAAACTGCTCGCTTTTTACAGCCCAAAAAAAGACACCAATGGCAATAATGACAAATAAAATAGCAATGGGGATCAAAATGTAAATTATGCTCATAACTTTAATAGCCTTAGTGAATTACAGATCACAATAATTGAGCTGGCAGACATGCCAATGACAGCCATCCACGGAGCAACTAGGCCCAATGCAGCAAGCGGTAATATCGAACCATTGTACAATAAAGACAGCGCAAGGTTTTGCTTAATAATCCGTCTTGTTTGTTTGGCAACATTAAGTAAGTGATCGATTGAAGCTAAATCGCTATTAAGGAGCACTACATCGGCACTGTTTTTTGATATATCAGCGCCTGTCTCCATCGCAATAGATAAATGCGCACTGGCAAATACAGGGCTGTCGTTCACGCCATCACCTACCATTGCAACGACTTCGTTTTGCGAAGCCCATTGCTCAACGGCTGTTTGTTTATCCTGTGGCGAGCATCCAGATTGCACACTGTTAAGCTTAAGCTGCTTAGCAATTTTTTGCCCTGCATCAGATGCATCGCCAGTTAACATGTGGCATGTCAACTTTTGTGATTGCAGTGAGTCTACAAGTTGCTTGGCATCTTTTTTAATTTTATCAACAAAGTAAAAACGTGCGACTACGTGTTTGTTTATATATAAGCTCGCTTGTGCATTGGTTTTTTTACTATCAAACCAGCCACTTTTACCTATTGCGTAATGATTCATATCATCTTGCGCGCTAATACCTAACCCAGGGTGAATTTCAACATCGACAAAAGTGCGTTGAGCTGGTGTAAATTCGTTAAAAGCACTGGCAATAGGGTGCTCCGAGTAGCTTTCTAACATAGCCGCTATTTCTAAAATTTGGCCTTTTGTGTATTGTTTATCGAGTATGTCCACGGCATCAAGGCTAAATTTACCTTGGGTGAGTGTGCCTGTTTTATCAAACGCAAATAAGGTTATTTGTGAGAGTGTTTCGAGCACATGCGCTTGTTTTATTAATACGCCTTTACGGGTCAAGGTTGCAACCGCGCATGTAAGTGCGGTTGGTATGGCTAAACTCAGGGCACATGGGCAGGTAGCAACTAAAACAGAAATAGTGATCCAAAAGGCATGCTCAGGTGCTATTTGGTACCAACCAATAGCAGTAATTGAAGCAAATATAAGTAAAGAGGCAATAAACCACTGTGCTACTTTATCAGTAATTTCGACTAATTTAGGGCGCTTAGTGAGTGCATTATGTTGCAAGCGTATAATTTGGTTGAGCAGCGTGTTTTGACCAATTTTATTGATTTTTATTTCAATAACGCCGTCGTGATTAACGCATCCAGCATAGACATTGTGACCAACAAATTTAGTCACTGGTTGATGCTCCCCTGTCATCATTGACTCATCAACGGTAGTTTTACCTTTAACAAGTTCACCATCAGCAGGAATTGTTTCACCGGCTTTAATTAGCACTATGTCATTAAGCTTTAGCTTTTTAGCCGCAATTATAAGCTCTTCACCGTTATCATTAATTGTGCGCGCTGTTAATGGCAATAATTTTTGTAGGTTAGCGGTAAATTCACTGGCTTTTAAACGCGCTCTAAATTCAAGGTATTTCCCAAGTAATAGTAAAAAGGTAAACATACATACCGATTCAAAATAGACTTCGCCCACTTCCATAAATGTGGCGTAGCAACTGGCGCCATACGCACCAAAAATAGCGAGCGACACGGGTAAGTCCATGTTGAGCTGTTTAGACTTTAAACCATTAATGGCATTAGTTAAAAAGGGAAGTGCACTGTACAGAATCACAGGGGAAGCAAGGACTAAACTGATCCACCTGAAATATTGCTCAAAGTTACTATCCATGCCTGAGAACATGCCAAAGTACATGGCAAATGCAAACATCATGACTTGCATGGTCATCAAACCTGCAACACCTAAACGGCGAATATAGGCTTTGGCAGTTTGTTGCTTTTGCTGCGCTTCAATATCTGATTGAAATGGGTAGGCTTTATAACCAATTTTGGCTAAGGAAGTAATAATTTCACTCAATGGGGTGCTGGTTTTATCCCACTGGATCATTGCGCGATTTGTTGATGTATTTACATCAACCCGTTTTACTGTGTTTAAATTTAATAATTGTTTTTCGATGAGCCATGCACAGGCTGCACAAGTTATGCCTTCAACACTTAATAATACCTCTGAAATACTATCGTTTGTGGCTATAAACTCATCTTGAATATCTTCGTTGTCATAACTTTTTATAAATGCGAGTTGCTCAGGTACTAGCTGTTCGACCTTACCAGCACGAACTGTGCGGTACTTATAATAATCAGTCATACCTTGATCAACGATATTTTGCGCAACGGCTTGACAGCCAATGCAACACATTGGCTGTGCTTTATCATCAATGATAACGCTTGCACTAAATCCGTTTGGCACACTCTCAAGGCAATGAAAGCAAGAGTTAGACATAGTCAGGACTACTTATAGTTAGGAGTAACTAAAACGGTTTGTTCAGTTGGTAAAATAATATTTTCTTTTAGTTTCCAGCTACCATCTACGGGCTCAATAAATACTGAGTAGGCACCTTGTGTAAAATCATTCAGTAATGCCGTGAATTCTTGGTTTGCATTTGGAGTAAGCATGGCTTCAAAGTCATGTGCTTTTATAGTGCGATGATAAAACGAGAGTTTTAATGCATGCACATTACTGCTGTCGCCTTTTGTAAATTTGAAACTTACGCGCTCGTTAGTGACATTTAATTCGCCATGTAGGTAAAGTGCTTTTGCTTTTTCAAACTTACTAAGCTCTAAATTTATTGCTTTACCTTTTTTGTAGTAGTCATCAACAACCATGTCTGGGCCGTTACCTATTGCAGTAATAAATAAGCTAATACAGCCAATAATGGCTGCTAATGGGAAAAAGATTAAAAACCAAGGCCAAAAATTTTTATACCACGGAGTAGGTTGCATAGTGTCTCTAAAATTAGTTTAGGAAAGGCTATTTTATAGGAATTATACGTAAAAGACTAAAAAAAAGCCTCACAGTGGAGGCTTTTTTGATCTGGATTAATCTATTGAATTAAATAAATTAATTTATAAACATTTTATTAACCGCGTGCTTATTTATCTTGCGATAAACTGTAAACATAGGCAGTTAATAAGTGAATTTTATCTTCACCTAAAATGTCTTTCCATGCTGGCATTACACCGGCACGGCCGTGGTTGAGTGTTTCTTCAACAGCGCGTTGAGAGCCACCATATAACCAAATGTTATCAGTCAGGTTTGGCGCGCCAAATGGCAGGTTATGTGCAACCGACCCTTTACCGTCAGCACCGTGACATGCGGCGCACATTGCAAATTTTGCTTCGCCTGCTGCTGCATCTTTTTGGTTAACGGTACGACCAGAAAGGCTCAGCACATGTGCTGTCATTTCTTTAATACCTTGCTCGCCAAGGGCTGGGCCCCAAGCTGGCATTGCTGCAATACGACCAAGTAAGAGTGTTTCTCTAATTTTGTCTGGTGTACCGCCATATAACCAATCTTTATCAGTTAGGTTAGGGAAGCCAGTGCCACCACGCGCATCAGAACCATGACATTGCGCACAGTTTTGTGAGAATAAACGCTGACCAATTTCGATGGCTAGTTGACCATCTGTTTGTTCATGTTTGTCACCGTTTTCAAGTGCAACTTGCTGCGCTGCGTCACCTTCAAACTTAGAATTAACTAAATCTAAAACTGGCACTTGTGCTAGTCGGTTGAAAATAGGACCAAAACGCTCTTCTGCTGCTTCGTACTCTTTATCAAGCTTTACAAAGCGACCCTCTTCCTTCGCTTTCGCTATTGCTTCTTTAGATTCCGCTAAAGTAGTAATACCTTGATTAGAGCTAGTCCATTTACCTAATCCTTCCCAGTTGCCTAAACCTGGGTAAGCTGCAAGGTAATATACAGACCAAATAAAAGTAGCGAAGAACATGTAAGTCCACCATTTTGGTAGTGGGTTATTTAACTCTTCAATGCCGTCAAATTCATGTCCACAGCTTTCACCTTCTTTTACGCCAGTATAGTTTTTTAAGTTCCAAACTAGTAAGCCAAAGATGATGAATAAGCATGCAAGGGTTAATACAATAACCCAAATACTCCAAAAGCTAGTCATTTTTCAGACTCCTTTTCCTCGTTAGAGAGTGTGTTGTTATGTTTTTTTTCATCTTCAAAAATGGCATTAGCAGCGCTATCAAAACGAGTTTTGCTACGCTTGCTGTATGCCCATACAACAATCACAATAAACAATACTAAAATTACCAGAGTCAAAATGCCTCTGTATGTTCCGTAATCCATAATTTTTTACTTCAAGTGAGTGCCAAGTTGCTGTAAATACGCGATTAGGGCTTGCATTTCAGTTGCGCCTTCGCCGTTATTCATAGCGTTAACCTTCTCAACATCAGCTTGAAGCTCTTCGTCGCTGCCATAACCTAAACCCGGGTGTTTAGGGTTTTCTGGGTTAATAGCAAAAGTATCACGGAAAATTTGTAGTTTTTTCAGAGTCAGGCTAGTATCTACCTTATCCTCTGCTAACCAAGGAAAACCTGGCATGTTAGACTCAGGAACCACAGCCCGTGGGTCCACTAAATGAGCATAATGCCAATCGTCCGAGTAACGTTTACCAACGCGTGCTAAATCAGGACCAGTTCGTTTAGAACCCCATTGGAAAGGGTGATCCCATACTGATTCGCCTGCTACAGAGTAGTGACCATAACGCTCAACTTCATCACGAAAAGGACGGATCATTTGTGAATGACAGTTGTAACACCCTTCACGCACGTATATATCTCGGCCTTCCATTTCTAAAGCATTTAGAGGGCGTAAGCCTTCTACCGGCTTAGTTGTATCGTCTTGGAACATTAGCGGAGTAATTTCAACTAGTGCACCAAAGCTGATAGCAAAAACAGTCAGTATAGCCATTAGGCCAACGTTCTTTTCTACTATCTCATGTTTGTTTTGTGAATTTTTATTGCTCATCATCTCACTCCGTTATGCTAATTGTGCTTGCGCGTCTAACTTCAGAGATTCTTTCTCAGCTGAAATTGTACGGAAAACGTTATAAGCCATAACTAACATGCCTGCTACGATGAATACACCGCCAGCAAAACGCATGATATAGAAAGGATGCGACGCTTCTAAAGACTGCACAAAGCTGTACATTAATGTACCGTCAGCATTTACTGCACGCCACATTAGACCTTGCATTACACCAGAGATCCACATTGCAACAATGTATAAAACAACACCGACAGTGTGTAACCAAAAATGAGTATTAACCAATTTAACGCTATACATACGACCTTGTGCGAATAACGCAGGGATCAGATGGTAAATAGCACCAATTGAAATCATCGCAACCCAACCTAGTGCACCTGAGTGTACGTGGCCGATTGTCCAATCTGTGTAGTGAGATAATGCATTTACAGATTTAATTGCCATCATTGGACCTTCAAACGTAGACATACCGTAGAAAGATAATGAAACAACTAAGAAACGTAATACAGGGTCAGTACGTAGTTTATGCCACGCACCAGACAGTGTCATAATACCGTTGATCATACCACCCCAAGACGGTACGAATAAGATAATAGACATAACCATACCTAAACTTTGCGTCCAATCAGGAAGTGCAGTGTAGTGAAGGTGATGAGGACCTGCCCAGATGTATAATGAAATTAACGCCCAAAAGTGAACAACCGATAAACGGTATGAGTAAACTGGACGACCTGCTTGCTTTGGTACAAAGTAATACATCATACCCAAGAAACCAGCCGTTAGTAGGAAACCTACCGCATTATGTCCGTACCACCACTGAACCATCGCATCTACCGCACCTGCATAGATTGAGTACGATTTAGTTAACGATACCGGCACTGCCATGCTGTTTACAATGTGAAGCACAGCAACAGTGATAATAAAGCCAGCGTAGAACCAGTTAGCAACATAGATATGCGACACTTTACGCTTGATTAAAGTACCAAAGAATACAATCGCATAAATAATCCAAACCACAGCGATTAAAATATCGATTGGCCATTCAAGTTCTGCATATTCTTTAGAGCTAGTAATACCTAGTGGTAGCGTTATTACAGCTAATACAATAACGAGCTGCCAGCCCCAAAATGAAATGGCGGCGAGTTTGTCTGAGAAAAGACGCGTTTGACAAGTACGTTGAACGACATAATAAGATGTCGCAAAAAGTGCACTGGTACCAAATGCGAAAATTACTGCGTTCGTGTGTAACGGACGTAGTCGAGAGTAAGTTAACCATGGTGTATCAAAGTTAAGTGCTGGCCAAGCTAATTGGGCAGCAATCAGAACCCCAATACTCATGCCAACGATGCCCCAAATCACTGTCATAATAGCGAATTGGCGTACAACTTTATAGTTATACTCAGTTTGTGATGCTACTGTTTGGCTCATTTTCTGGCTTCCGCTGCAATAAATGCGTTTAGAAATGAATTACCCACCGATAAAAAGTGGGGCCTACTATTACTTCACAAGCATGTTACCTAAAACGTTCAAAGCATGAATGCTTCAGAAAACAAACTCGAGAAACCCTTAATTTTTGCGGGTGAAATGATAAATTTTTTGACCTAAAAAAGATAGTTCAATTACGTAATATTATGACATCAATCAAACTTTGTGAGTTTGTTGTTTATTTTTTGACACAGTTTGTGCCATATTTTGACTAAGCGTAACATTACTACTTGTTATTTATAGACCCGATTATTAAGATTCGCTTTTATTTACAGCGAGATTATTATGCTTGGATACAGATCACCCGTATTTTTAGTACTGACTTTGTTATTAACAGCATGCGATTTTTCTGAAAACAATGAGGTTTTGCTCGAAAGTACAGAGGCATGCGATGCTAATTTACCCTGTACTTTCCCAAGTGGTGTTAAAATATGGCTAAGTGACGCCTCTCCTTCGCCCGAAACCCCCTTTACAATTTTTAGCAAACTGCCTAGCGGGTTACACATTACAAATGCCAAACTAAAAGGTATTACTATGTATATGGGCTATATACCCCAACAATTTAAGCAATACGGCGATAGTTGGCAAAGCGAAACTATGGTGGGTATATGCGCTGAAAAAAACATGCTTTGGAACTTAGAACTTACCTTCGTAAATAAAACCACCTCAGTTGAAAAAACACTCCATTACCCTTTTTATGTAAATTACTAATACCAATCTATGCCCTAGATTGATACGAGCGATTATTGCGTTCGATCACCATACACTTTCCAGTCTTTTTATGAAGTGCGCTTTGCTGTTGGATATTCGAGTTATTCAGTAAACACAACATAGGCCTCTCTAGTAAATATGTAAAGTGAGTTAAACCGTTAAAATTGCTCACAATAACCGCATAAATATAGTTAGTAATTAACATTTAGTTTTGCGCTTTTAATAATGTGCTGTGATCAACTTGTTAATTTGCTTTTGCTAAGCTTATTTCTTGTGTGATTACATATAATTACAAACTACATCATATTGGTTTCACCTGTTTTTTAATTGTATCAAAGTCTGTTTAATTTATTGATTTTTATCTGTATTTTTTAGTTTACAATGAAACAAGTTATAACCTTTGTACCTTGAATGTTTCATTCCTATTATCCACTGTCAAAAATCAACCTGCTATTAAGTTTTCATTCAGTTAACTGGGCCTAAGTTGCCTGCCCAGCTCACCAATCTTATAAAAGTGAGTGTTACCAATATTGGTAAATTTCCAACAAGTAGGGTTCTTTCATGAAAAAATCAACTCTTGGCTTAGCTGTAATTGCAGCAATTCCAATGTTCTCAAGTGTACAAGTTTTAGCTGCTGATGAAGCTGTAAAATCAATCGAAAAAATTCAAGTTACGGGTTCTCGTATTAAGCGTTCAGATATGGAAACTGCTAGCCCAGTAACACTCATTGGCGCAGATGAAATAAGAGCATCTGGTGCAACATCTGTTGATAGCGTACTTCAACAAATGACCGCTACTGGCGGCGCAATGACCAACCCAGGCGTAAATAACGGCTCTGGCGGTAACGCATCTATCAACTTACGTGGTTTAGGTTCGCAGCGTACATTAGTACTTGTGAACGGACGTCGTATGATCAACTCAGGAACTGGTGCAGCGTCTACTGTTGATTTAAATACAATTCCAGTTTCTATGATCAAGCAAATTGAAGTACTTAAAGATGGCGCTTCAGCTGTATACGGTACAGATGCCGTTGCTGGTGTTGTAAATATTATTCTAAAAAATGATTTTGAAGGCCTTGATTTAAACGTCAATTCTGCAATGACATCAAAGCATGATGCGACTGAGAACTCTATTGACTTCACAGTAGGTACTTCATTCGATAAAGGTAATATTGTTTTTGGTGCGCAGTACACAAATCGTGGCGAAGCAAGCCAAGCTAACAGAGGTTTTTCAGATTGCCCAATTGAAGAGGGGAGTAACGGTTTTTATTGTGGAGGTTCTTCATTTAGTGAAGGCGGCCATATTCAAAACAGTTTAACTGCTGGTATTTTAAATAAAAAAGGTGAAATTGAACAAACCGGTATAGCTGACGATAGTGGTTTAAGCGGTTTAGGCGGGTTACACCGTTATTCAGCTGAAAATGATTCATACAACTATGCTCGCAGTAGTTACTTGTATACGCCGATGAACCGATTAAATATTACAGGACTTGGTACTTATGAGTTATCTGACGACACAAGTTTTTTTAGTGAGTTTACCTATACAAAACGCTGGTCAGAGCAACAGTTAGCACCACAACCAATTAATTTTAAGTTTGCTTATGATCCAAGCACTATGGGCAACAGCCTTTTAGGTCAAACTTTTGATAAACGTCAAGTTGCTAATAATGCATTTGTAAAAGATGCAAAGGGTGATTACGTAACAACTGCAACAAATTATGCAGCTGGCGATCCAATCAGCTACCGTCGTCGTATGAGCGAAAGTGGTACACGTAACTACACTCAAACAGTGGATACAGTGCGTATCGTTGTAGGTGCAGAAGGTGTTATTAACGATTACTCGTGGGATCTTTCTGCTAACTTTGGTCGAAATGACTCTGTAAGTAAAACAAGTAACCTGCATAACGTTTCAGCTTTGAAAGCGGATGTTGAGGCAGGTAACTTTAACCCTTTAAATGAAGCTGACTGGGTTCAATCAAACGTAAGTCAATACATTTATAAAGAACAAGAATCTGGTGGAAGCCAGTTGTTTATCGTTTCAGGTTCTCTTTCTGGTGAAATGTTTGAACTACCAGCAGGTTATGCTGCGTTTGCTGCCGGTATTGAGCATCGCCAAGAAAAAGCGTGGGAGGATCCTGATTCAATTGCTGCTCAAGGTTTAGGAAACGACCCTCGCGTAGATCCAACAAGTGGTGGTTTTAATGTAGACGAAGCGTATGTTGAATTTGCAATACCATTGCTAGCAAATGCACCATTCGCTGACAGTGTTGAGTTAAGCGCTGCAATCCGTGCCTTTGATTACAGTACATTTGGTTCAGATAATACGTGGAAATTGGGCTTAACTTGGCGCGCTACCGATGAGTTAATGATGCGTGCAGTACGTTCAACAGCTTTCCGTGCTCCAACAGTTGATGAGTTATACTCAGGTAAAGCCATTTCTTATGATGGTGTAACTTTCCCAGGTGCAGACGATCAAGCTGAAGTAACTGTGGGTGGCAATGCTGCTTTAACACCTGAAGAAGCCGATACGTTAACATTTGGTGTTGTTTATGAGCCACAATGGCTTGACGGTTTTTCAATGACGTTAGATTACTACGATATTGAAATTGAAAATGCTATCAGTACTTACACAAGTCAATTTGTTGTCGATCAGTGTATTAACCCTAATGGTACTGGGACTACATTGTGTGAAAACACTGGTGCGTTGATACGTACTGATGGCCGTATCGTGTTCAACAACCAGTTGCGTAACATAGGCTCAGAAAAAACATCAGGCATAGATTTAAACTTAAAGTATTCATTTGATGCGTTAGGTTTAGCGTGGAAAACAGGCCTTGATACAACTTATTTAGATGAATATGTTGTTGATACTGGCGCGGTAATTGACTATCAAGGTTATATTACAAACGGTAAAGGTGGCTATGCTGATCTTAAGTCTAACCTTCACGTAACTGTCAGTGGTGACACGTGGGATGCAACTTACGAAGCACGCTATGTTGCTGGCATGGACAGCTTTACTTGTCGACTTGATCAAAGTAAATGTATTGCACCGACTACACCATCAGTTGTGTATCATGATATTAGTGGTTCTTACATGATTAACGATGTAGTTACTGTGTCTGCTGGTATCAACAATATGTTTGATAAGCAACCTCCTTACTACACTGGTAATTACTCTGCAAATACTGACCCATATACATATGATGTACTTGGCCGTCGTTTATTTGCTGGTGTAAACATTAAGCTTTAACTAGCAGATTAATCTTATTGAGGCTCAGTATTTACTGGGCCTTTTTTATTGAACAAAGCTGAGTAGGCAAGTACACTTAAGTTTCTAAAATATAGCGCAATTTCTCCAGCGTTAGAGTAGTCCCCAAAATTAACCAAATCGGCTAAGGAGAACTGATTGTTAAAACAAGACGAAAACTTATCTTTTGTCATTGAACCAGAGCTAAATCCTCGCGCTGAGCAGCGTATTGATCTGTACTTTTCGATCCCGAATGAAATGGGGATCAACCCGCAGACGCTTTCTGAAGAATCTTATTTTAATAACCACTTTAAATCGCATTTAGCCTATAACGCCAATAATATACATTTGCCGTTAGTACGAAGCCGTTTTGTGAGTAAAAACAAAGGCGAGCAGCAAGATTATCGGCAAAACCTTAATTTATTTTGCTACCAAGTGCGTTTAGCACTCGATGCTGATATAAAAGATGCCTTAAAAATTGACGAAGCAGAAGACTTTTACAAACGTGCTAACGAAGTGTATGAACAAAGTGAGGGGCTTTTAAAAAAGCTGCGTCGGTATACGCCAGATGATGAAAAGTTACTGCCATTTTTTACCAATGCAGATAACTATTTAAGTTGGCATGTTGAGCAATCTTTTTTAAAGCTTCTAGATGAAGGCCCACGTAGCAGCGATTATGCAAAAGAACGTAATGATTTACTGCAGTTTTGTAAAAATGAAAATACGTACCGCGCTGAAAAAAACTACAACTCAGAAACAACCATGCAAGATGCTAATCGAATAACGAATAAGATGCGCTTGTTACAACGCTTAATTGAGCATGGCGTTATATTACAGCGACAAACTCGTTTTCTGAATAGCTACCTAAAACGTTTGGTCAAAGGCACTGTCACGGCGGTTATAATGGCTTTTGTGATGGTGGTGATATTAAATGCACGTTCTAGTTTTACCGAAGTAACCGCAACACTTATTTTGATTCTAGGGGTCATTTATGGATTACGGGAAATATTTAAAGAAGATATTACACGGGTGATTTGGCGGGCAATCGTGCAAGGGCGTCCCAAATGGCGATTTAGTTTTAAAAACAGTATTACTAAAGATAAGGTGGCGAGCCAGTTTATCTGGCTTGAATATACGCGCTTTAAAAAAATTCCTAAAGAAGTAAAAGCTATTTTTTCAAAACGTCGTCAGCAAAATAAACAAGCCGCGCAGTGGTTGCATTTTGCAAGTGAAACGCGTGTTAGCGCAAAAGAATTT
This sequence comes from Pseudoalteromonas sp. SG45-5, assembly GCF_014164085.1. Taxonomy (NCBI): domain Bacteria; kingdom Pseudomonadati; phylum Pseudomonadota; class Gammaproteobacteria; order Alteromonadales; family Pseudoalteromonadaceae; genus Pseudoalteromonas; species Pseudoalteromonas sp. SG45-5. Next base: position 71,148 of record NZ_JACJEM010000010.1, read on the forward strand.
TTACCAGGTTACGATACACTACAACAAACATTACATTTTAACCTTGCACCGTTTGCCCGTTATTTAAAACGGGGTGAGGGTAAGCTCTATCATTTAGACAGTAATAAAATATCTAAACAGGCGGTAGAAAGGCGTTACCAATTGAACATGGTGCTGATATTAACTGAAGAAGATAAAAAGCTCTACCAACGGTATAAAATAACGCTAAATCGCAGTAAAATAGTGAATATAGAACTTATCTATTCTACAAAATAAAAAGGAGGGCAGATGTAAATCTGTCCTCCTTTTTCTATAAGCATTCACTTATTTAGTTAAACCGTGCTTGCTGTATAAAGTTACTTTATCGGATACTAACGTGATTTCTATATTTTTAGTTTCGTCGCCCCAAACACAGTTAGTATGGAGTGTTTTTTCTACGCAGTTATCAGCACTGCCTAATAGTGTTTCAACGTCGGCTTTATCCATGCCTATTTTAATTTTCTCGTAGTTTTCTTGACTTACTTTTGAACACGCTGCAAGACTAAGTAAGGCTACGATAATTAGAAGTTTTTTCATTTTTATTTCCTAAAGATGAATAATACCAATTTTATTAAAAACATGATCATTCTAGCGTATCTAGCTACGTTAAAAATTATTTATATAGAACAACTATGTATCATAATTTTAGCCATGTTATTGAGCTATTTTCTTATCCCTATAATAGATCACTAATTTAATGCAATTGGTATAAGGTTAATGGTTAAACTTTCTTATTTGCACTATTACTCCCATACGAGGATGATCAAGATAGTGCACTTCGCCACTGATCACACGTCTAAATTGTGAAAAGCGGGCTGATTCTATATCACCATTTGCTAGTTTTTGGCTGATATCAAAATCGGCTGTTATAAAGAGATAATGACGTAAATGAATTTTAAATAAACCATCGAGTTCCCATTCAACGTTTGGCTTATCTGGAGCGTTAAACAGTGCAGGTTGAGCGTTTAACAAACTAATAAAATCAGGGTTAGCATAGCTAGGTATCGTATTTATATCATTTTTAAAGTGCTGACCTGCAATTAAATGCATGCTCGGCGAGCGTGATTTACTTGCTCCTTCAAAGCGCCAGCCTGTATGCAGTAAAGGTGTTAGCCCTTTACGAGATAGCTGTGCATATTGAGCTTTAAATTGCAATTGCTCAGATGATAAGAGGTAAGTTTGCTCCATTGTTTCTTGTGTTTCAACAAGGGGAGTTACAGGGAGTTCATCGTAACTTTGTAAATAATCAATACTCTCATCACATACACTTGACTGTGGATTAACGTCAACTAATGAATCGGTAAATGAACGTGTTTGAAAGCGCTCATCGCCATCTATGCACGCTTGTTTTGCTTGCTCTGTATAAAGCGGAGTCAATAGGTCTAGGGTGTTTTTATCTGCAATAGCTTTATGTTTAAGGCTAAAGTCTTCTTGCAAGTAGGGGGCGGGGCGCTGTTTAAATATGAGCACTTCAACCTCAAACCAACGCTCTGCAAATGCAGTGCTACTAAATAAGCAGCATAAAATAACCAGCGATTTTTTTAGCAACATTAATGGCTAACCTTTTTTTCGAAATCTGCAATCATTGCAGTGACCATTTTTAAGCGTTCGCGGGCATTTGCCTCACTAATTGCAAAGCGCAGTTTATTTGCGCCATCCATTTTGTACACCTTAGGTGCACTTTGTATCAAACCAATGATGAAGCTAGGGTTAACCTTAGTATCTTGGCTGAATTCAAAGTAACCGCCTTTAGGGTTAGCTTCAATTTTTGTTATCCCTAAATTGCTGGCCTGCATTTTAAGCTGTTGTAAGCTAAATAAGTTTTTAGCAGCATCGGGTAATAAACCAAAACGGTCTATTAGCTCTACCTGTAACTCATCCATATCGTCAAGGTTAGCACAACTAGCAACGCGCTTGTACATACCTAATCGTGCATTAACATCGTGTATGTAGTCGTCAGGTAATAATGCAGCTAGTTTCAAATCTACTTCAGTTTGTTTTTTTAGTAGATTTTCAAGTGTTGGTTCTTTACCTTCGCGTAGCGCATTTACTGCTTGTTCAAGCATTTCCATATACAAACTAAAGCCGATGGTTTGCATTTGACCTGATTGATCATCGCCAAGCAACTCACCCGCGCCACGAATTTCTAAATCATGTGTCGCCAGGGCAAAACCTGCACCTAAATCCTCTAACGATTCGATTGCTTGTAAGCGTTTACTCGCATCTTTAGAAAGCGCTTTAGGGTCACCTGTTAGTAAGTAGGCATACGCTTGATGGTGGCTTCGACCAACTCGCCCACGTAATTGATGTAGCTGCGCTAAGCCGAGTTTATCTGCTCTGTCCATAATAATGGTGTTGGCTGTCGGTACATCGATACCCGTTTCGATAATCGTTGTACACACCAGTACGTTGTATTTTTGATGATAAAAGTCAGTCATTATTTGCTCAAGCTCTTGCTCGCGCATTTGACCATGGGCTGAGGTTACACTCGCTTCCGGCACCCATTCACTAATTTCTTGTGCAACACGGTCAATCGTTTCTACGTTGTTATGTAAAAAGTAAACTTGGCCACCGCGTTTAATTTCACGCAGTACCGCTTCGCGTATTAGTTCTACATCGCGTTGGCGTACGAAGGTTTTTACTGCTAAGCGTTTAGCCGGTGGCGTTGCGATAATTGATAAGTCGCGCATGCCGCTCATGGCCATGTTGAGTGTACGCGGTATTGGCGTTGCAGTTAGTGTAAGTATGTCTACATCGGCGCGCAGTGCTTTAATTTTCTCTTTTTGACGCACCCCAAAGCGATGTTCTTCGTCAACAATAAGTAAGCCTAAATCGTGAAATTTAATGTCTTGCTGAATAAGTTTATGTGTGCCAATAACTATATCGAGCTTACCGTTGGCCATTTTCTCAAGCGTGTCTTTTTGCTCTTTAGTGGAGTTAAAGCGCGAAAGCACACCAACTTCAATAGGAAAATCAGCAAAGCGGTCTTTAAAGTTTTCATAGTGCTGCTGAGCCAGTAAGGTGGTAGGCACTAAAATTGCCACTTGTTTATCATCGTTAACCGCTACAAAAGCAGCGCGCATGGCCACTTCTGTTTTACCAAAGCCTACATCACCACACACTAAACGATCCATCGCTTGTTTTGATTGCATATCACCTAATACGGCTTCTATGGCGTTGCGCTGATCGTCAGTTTCTTCAAACGGGAAGCTATCGCTAAATTGACGATATGCAGGGGCATCTAGGGTAAATTTATTACCAGGCTTTGCTTGGCGCTGAGCATAAATATCAAGTAATTCGGCGGCGACATCGCGTACTTTTTCAGCCGCACGTTTTTTTGCTTTTTCCCATGCATCTGAGCCAAGCTTATGCAGCGGGGCACTGGCTTCTTCACCGCCAGAGTAACGACTAAGCATATGCAATGCAGACACCGGCACGTACAATTTAGCTTCACTTGCGTAAGTAATCGTAACAAACTCAGTAATTACACCTGCGGCATCAATTGTTTGTAAACCTTGGTAACGCCCAACACCGTGATCGAGATGCACAACAGGTTGGCCTTCCTTAAGCTCAGCTAAGTTACGGATTAGCGCATCTTGGCTGGCTTCGTATTTATGTTTGCGGCGTCTGCGCTGAGATACTTTAATACCCAGCAGTTCTTGCTCGGTAATAATTGATAGGCTTGGTTTAGTGCCAAGTACCACACTTTGCTCAAGCGGGCTTACTATTAAACCTACATCACTTGCACTTTTTATAAATTGTTCGAGTGTTTCGAATTCTTTAAATTTTAAACCGCTTGGTTTTAGAATGCTCAGTAATGATTCACGACGACCGTCCGATTCAACACTGAGTAATATGCGGCCTTTTTTCTTTTTTTGCTCTGCTACATAATTTATGAACGCGCCATAAGGTTCATGCTGTTTATGATCAATTCGAATGGCAGGCAGCTCGCTAACACTTAAGTTTTTATTCCCTGCTTTAGTGCCAAGCTTTGCAAGCGATAAGCGAATACGTGCAAAATTGCCTAAATTAGAAAACAACTCTTCAATAGGCTGATAAAGCGCATTAGGCTCTAGTAATGGACGAAGTGGGTCAACTCTTCGGTTCTCATAGCGTACATTTACATCGTGCCAAAAGGTGTCTGCCGCATGCTCTAAATCACCTAGTTGCATAACAGTTGTCGTATCTGGCAAGTAGTCAAAAATAGTCGCTAGCTTTTCAAAAAACAACGGCATGTAGTATTCAATACCCGCAGGCCAGTTACCTTTGCTTACTTGCATGTATACAGAGTCTTGCTGCGAGCTTGCACCAAATTTTTCGCGATAGCTTATTCTAAAACGTTCAATATCAGCGTCGTTAGTAGGAAATTCATGCGCTGGAAGTAGCTCAATTTTATCTACTTTTTCATCAGAACGCTGCGTTTCTACATCAAATAAGCGAATTGTGTCGAGTTCGTCATCAAAAAAATCGAGTCTAAATGGGTGCGGGCTACCCATAGGGTACAAATCAACAATAGATCCACGTATAGCGTATTCGCCGTGCTCCATTACTTGTTGAACATTTAAATAACCAGCTTGCTCTAAGTTGTCACGAAAGTTATGTGTGTCTAGCTTGTCGCCGACTTTAAAATTTATTGTTGAGCCGTAAATAAACGAGGCGGGTGCAGTGCGCAACATTAAAGTAGATACGGGCACAATTAACACACTTTGTTGTTCTTTTTTTAAGGTGTTTAAAGTGGCTAAACGGGCTGAAATAATATCTTGATGGGGAGAGAAATGATCGTATGGCAGAGTTTCCCAATCAGGAAATACCATTACCGGATTATCGGGTAATAAATACTCTAACTCTGTTTCAAGGCGCAGTGCGCTTGGTGTATCAGGCGTAACAATCAAAACTAAGTTGTCTTGTTGTTTAACGCCTTCAGCAATGGCAATACTTAAACCACTTCCGCTTAGCTGGCCCCATTGAATTTTATCTTTATGAGATTTTACCCAAGGCAAGGCTGCCCATTGCTCAAACGCCATTTATTACTCCATTTATAGTTGGCTCTTAGCAAGTAAGAGCCATTATATTTGTTACCCAGAGTTCAGGTGACTTAGTCTCGGTATATTTTTGTTAGGTCTTTATAGTGATCGATTCGTCGGTCACGCAAGAACGGCCAGATACGTCTTACGTTTTCTGAGCGTTTTTGATCAATTTCTACTACTAAAATTTGCTCATCAGTATTATTAGCCTCTGCTAATAATTCACCTTGTGGGCCTGCAATGAACGAATTGCCCCAAAACGCAATACCATCGCTTTGCGCGCTTGGGTCACTTTCATGGCCAACGCGGTTACAACTAATTACCGGTACACCGTTGGCAACGGCATGGGCACGCTGGCTAATAACCCACGCATCTTTTTGACGAGTTTGCTCAGCAATGTCGTCGTTAGGATCCCAACCAATAGCGGTTGGGTAAATTAATATCTCAGCGCCAGCCATTGCCATTAAACGTGCAGCTTCAGGAAACCATTGATCCCAACATACTAGCACGCCTAATTTACCGACCGAGGTTTGAATAGGCTCAAAACCGATATCACCTGGGGTAAAGTAAAATTTTTCGTAAAAACCAGGGTCATCAGGAATATGCATTTTTCGGTATTTACCCGCAATGCTGCCGTCTTGCTCTAATACAACTGCGGTGTTGTGATAAAGGCCCGTTGCACGTTTTTCAAATAAAGAAGCGACAATTACAATACTTAGCTCTTTAGCAAGCTCACCTAAGGCATTACTGCTAGGACCTGGAATAGTTTCGGCTAAATCAAATACGTCAACATTTTCGGTTTGGCAAAAATAGAGGCTTCGGTGTAGCTCTTGAAGTACAACCAGTTTTGCACCTTTTTGAGCGGCTTCACGAATGGCACTCATTGATTTTGCCATATTGTCCTGAGCGTTATCGGTATTGCTTTGTTGCACTAACGCAACGGTTAACTTTGCAGGGCTTGTCATTGTGCTGCTCCAGCTAAAAATCCACGAGGTAATTGCATTGTAATACAGTGCAGGCTGCCAAATTGCTCAATAATAGGTTGGCAATTTACGCCAATAATAATGTGCTCAGGGTATGCTTTTTGAACTTGTGCTAAAGCAAGTTCATCATTGGTATCATTATACGTTGGCACAAGTACCGCATTATTAATAATTAAATAGTTAGCGTAGGTAGCCGGTAAACGTGTTTGCTCATCGTCATAAGCAGCTTTTGGCCACGGTAACTCAATTAAGTTATATGGGGTGTTATCGGCAGTTTTAAAGGTTTGCAGTTGTTTTTCCATTGCATCAAGTGCGCTGAAGTGTTCATCAGTTTTATCATCGCACTTTACATAGACAAGGGTGTTATTTGGTGCAAAACGCACGAGCGTATCAATGTGGCTGTCGGTGTCATCGCCCGCTAAATAGCCATGATCAACCCATAAAAAACGTGTCGCGCCCAAGTGCTCTTTTAAAAGTGCTTCAATATCACTTGGGTTTAAATCTGGGTTACGGTTTTTATTGAGTAAACACTCACTGGTTGTTAGTAATACACCGTGTTCGTTTATCTCAATACCTCCGCCTTCAAGTACCATATCGAGTGCTTGATATTGGTTTTTTGAACTACTTAGCTCTTTTACCAATGTACGGTTTATTTGATTGTCTAATGTGCTTTCAAACTTATTGCCCCAACCATTAAAAGTAAAATCATATACTTTTAGTTGCCCTGGCGTATCAATAGCGCCACAAGTGAGCGGACCATGATCGCGTGCCCACGTATCATTGGTAGGCGTTACTACAAAATGAACACGATTTAGAGCGATATTAGCGCTATTTAGCAGTGCTGTAATATGCATTTTTAAGGCGCTGTCATGCGCCACAATAACAAGCTGTTGCTGCGTTGTTATGTGCTTAGCAAGTTCAGTATAAACAGGTTCTACACGTGCTAAGTTGTCGGCCCAATCGGTGTTTTTGTGAGGCCACGTGAGCATAACGGCGTCTTGCTCGGCCCATTCTGGTAAAAGTCTAAAGTTCATGAATTTTATATACTAATTAAGATGACGCTAGTTTAGCATTTTACATAAAGATGTCAGCTAATTATCACTGTTTAGGTCGGCTTGGTTTGGTTCGGGTTCTTGGCGTTTTTTAAGCTGACGAGTCTGCGCATGTAAACTCGCTCTAACAATAAGCTCTTGATCGGTTGCTCTAATGGCAGTAAATAGCATGGTGTATTGATAATGCTCACTCTCTTGCTTTTCTATGGCAACCACTTCGGTGTAACAATAAACCGCAGAAGCCTCGTGGTGCAAAAACAGTTTGGTTCTAAATGCTTGACCAATGGGGTGTACATCTGGTGAGGTAAAACGAATACCGCCACCGCCGTAGCTATCACATTGTATAGCGTTATCTTGTGCTTGCTCTGAAGCTAGAATATGGCTCATTATTAAATCAATTTTACGTGACTGCGCCTGTAAAAAAGTAGCTAGCTCTTGTGCTATATCGCCTAAGTTACGCAGTGGGCGTAAAGAGCTTTGTTCAAGTTCACTGACTTCGTTAGCGAGTCTAAATAGTGGGGGTATGTCGTCTTCTAATTCAAGTTGCGATTGAGGCACTTCATCATTCGATACAGCGAATAGATTCACTCTTATACTTTCATTTATTTGAAAGTACTGCTCAAACTCACCTAATCTTTCACTATTCATCATCTTCTCCACCACGTATTTATTTAATAGTAGCGTTGTGAGTACTAAATTGCTAGCAGATAAAGTAACGCATAACGAGCTAAATACTTTGTTTACATTCAATTTTTAACATACTGATTATGAAAATAAATACACTAAGACATATTTAGGATTAGTTATAAAAAAGCGGCCAATATCATCCTGACATTGACCGCTTGGGTATTGATTTATTAGCGCATACTTATTTAAGTAGAGCGGCTAATTCATGTAAATCTTTCACGACGTGGTCAGGTTTTTTAGCTAATGGATAAAGGGCTTTGCCAGGGCGTGCAATGAATGTGGTTTGTAAGCCAGCTTCTTTTGCACCAGCAACATCCCAACCGTGCGCTGCTATCATCATTGCTTCATTAGGTACTACATTTAGCTTTTTAAGTACCCACTCATAAGCACGTAAGTCTGGTTTATAAATTTTAATATCTTCAATACTGTAACGTGCGTCAAAGTACGACATTAAACCAGCGCTTTCAAACTGTGCCTTAACACCTTTGTTTGAAGAATTTGTAAGACTTACTAATTTATAGCCCTGAGCTTTTAGTTTCGCCAGTCCTTCTTTAACATCGCTATGGGGAGGAAGGGTCAAAAGTGGCGTAACAATGGCTGTTTTAGCTTGTTCACTGGTAATATCAATATTGTTGTTTTGAGCTACCATAAGGAGTGACGCCACCCCGATTTGCCCAAAGTCGTGATAGCTACCACTTACTGTGTCTACCAGTGAATGGTGTAGCATGGTAGAGAACCACAGCGGTAATAAATCTTCACGTCCGCCTAGTGCTTTACCAATAGAGGTACGCATTGACGTCAAATCAAGTAGGGTTTCGTTTACATCAAAAATAAGCACTTTAGGCTTTGCTGGTGCTTGCTGAGCAACCGCATAACCAGAGATAAGGCTTGTACCAACAAGAAGTGAAAGCGTAAGCGTTTTTAACGACTTTAAAATAGACATTAATTGTTCTCCAACTCAAGTGCCGCCATTACGTCGATAGGTTCTGCACGTAATGTGTAATCTTCATTTAAAAAGGCATAAGTAATAATACCTTCTTGATTAATTACATAAGTGGCAGGTAGCGGCAATTTAAAGCTTTTATCGCCATAGTAGTGTTCAAAATCAATGCCAAACTCGGTATATAATTTTTGAATACGCTCATCGAGTGTAAACAACAAACCAAATTGCTCAGCTACTTTATTACAAACATCTGAAAGTACATCAAATTCGAGATTGTTTTTTTGTGCCGTTGAGAGAGTTTCATCAGGCAACTGTGGTGATATAGCCACTAATTGAGCGCTTTGAGTTTTAAATTGCGGTAAGTAATCGTTAAGCGCCTTTAGCTCTAAATTACAATACGGACACCAACCACCTCGATAAAAGCTAATAATGACAGGGCCTTTTTGTAGTAAATCCGCAAGTTTAACGTTTTCGCCTTTATGATTTTCTAAGCTGAAGTTCTCTACTTTTTGGCCAGTTTGCAACGCATTGTCTTTAATATGCTGTGCGATAAGCTCTTCGTTTGTGGTGTTCATTAATGCCAAAACATCAGCCGGTAATTTGGCCTCTTTTTGGATGTTGTAGGCATCTATTTGCGCTTTTAAACTCATGATTGAACCTCAATAATTAAACTGTATGACAGTATAGTGTTTTAGTTATTTAAATAAACATTGCAAAAGTGAAAGCTTCATTCGAAAATATTAAACATTGAAAAATGCTCAATGGCACCTTTATGTATAACTTAAGTGATTTAGAAACATTTATAGCTGTGGTTGAAAACAAAGGGGTACTTGCTGCTGCGCGCGAGCAACGTTTATCACCTGCAACGGTAAGCCACCGCTTGAGTAAATTAGAGCGCGAACTTGCTACCGTGCTTGTTTTTAGAGATAGCCGACGAATACGATTATCTCCCGCAGGAGAAATATTTTACACCCGAGTTGGCGCCATAATAGAAGCACTGCAGGACGCAGAGCATAGTATCGGTGCACGAAGTTCATCAGTTAGCGGTTTATTACGCGTGACTATGCCACCTTGGGTTTTTTCAAAATATGTAATGCCTAAACTTAATGAGTTAGAGCTGGCTTATCCTGAGCTAAAACTTGATTTTTTAATAACCGATCATTTTGTTAATGTGGTTGATGACGCGCAAGACGTGGCGATTCGGGTAGGGCAGTTAAATGACTCAGGATTGCTGTCGCGAAAAATAGTAAATAATAGCCGAATACTTTGCGCAGCGCCGAGTTATATAAAAAAACACGGTATGCCTAAAAATTTAATGCAGTTGAGCGAACATTACTGGGTATGTTTGCCGTGGCAACGGCAATTAAAATTGTTTGACGAACACAAAAAAATACATACTTTTAACGCTAAAACTCGTTTTACTATTTCAAACTCAGACAACATGACTCAAGCTGCCATTGCAGGACATGGTATTGCAATTAAATCAAAAATAGCCATTAGCGAGGAGCTTAAAAATGGCACTTTAATTGAAATAATGGCGGGTGTGATGGCGCAAAGTGACGCGCCAGTGTGGTTTTTACGGCCGCAAAATAGTTTAACCACTCGCAAAACCGATGTATTTTATGATTTTATGAAATCGCTATTTTTAAGCTGTAAATAATCGCAGGTACGCGCGTTTTATTCCTGTTAAAACTAGATAACCACTAAGCTCTGCGAGTAGGGCTATAATAATGGCTGCAATAACAGCGGCTGTAATTGAGTCCTGCTTTAAAATAATTTGTCCTTCAAAACGTTGCCATACTTGTTGTTTTATATCACTTAAATTACTGGTGAGTGTAAATAAATAGGGCGACTGTGAAAATGCATTAACGGCAGTTTGCAATGTTTGCTGGCGAGTATTGAGTGTATCAATATTGTTTGCACCTTTAGCGACAATATCATCATCTAAATTTTGATAGTGCTTGATCAGTTTTTCTAAGTCATTGTTAAAGTACTGTGCGGCATCATTTTTAAATGGTGCAATTGCTTTATTGGCTTCAATGAGTTGTGCATTTAGGGCCTGTCCAAAGTCGCTTACAAATGCAGGAATTTGCACACCTAAAAGCAAGCCGCAGGCAAAAAAGCTTAATCGAATATAATCTAAAAATTTACTCATTTATCTTTCTATCCATTTAAATAACCCTAAATTAACATTTGAGCTTGTTTTTATATCAAAAACTCGTAACCTATTAGTAATAAAAATAACAACAGGTGGATGTTAAGGATGACGAAAAAAGTAACGTTTACGTCAACATTTGTTGATATTTCAAGTCAGCTTAAGCGTTTTGTTTCTCGCATAGTTCAGCCCGATGACGTAGAAGACATTGTGCAAGAAACGTTTATAAAAAGCTACGAAGCCGATTTAAAACAAGATATTCAATTTACCCGCAGTTACATGCTTAAAACAGCAAAGCATTTAGCACTTAATCATATTGCTAGGTGGGATAACAAATTTAACGAATCTTTAGAGCAAAACAGTGAATTGCCCATGTTGCTTAAATCAATGCAGCTTGAGGATGAATACACCTCTAAAGAGCGCTTTTTACTTTTTTGTAGAGCCACAGAACAGCTTAGTGCCTCGATTCGTAAATGCTTTATATTAAAAAAAGTATACGGTATGAGCCAAAAAGAAATAGCAGAAAACATGCAGCTAAGCCAAAGTACGGTGGAAAAGCATATAGCAAAGGGATTATTACAAACCCTATTGTATATGCGAGAGCATGACCAAAATATTAATTCACAAAACAACACTACGCCAGCTTCATTGCAACCGTTGTCAACACAGAGAGTTGCAAAATGAGCAATGTGCATCCATTTACTTCAAAAAACGTAATTTTAGAAAAAGCCTGTACATGGGTAAGTGCTATTGATCGTGGGCTTAGCAATGAAGAAAAAGAACAATTTAAGCTGTGGATGCTGCAAAGTGTCGCGCATCAAGATGCAGTATACGAAATTGCCCAATTGTGGGATGAACTTTCTGTGTTAAATGAATTAAGCATTTTATTCCCTCAACACAAGAGTGCTAACCACTCTAAGGGCAAGTGGGTTGTTCCATATTCTATTGCGGCAAGTTTATTTGCAGCGTTAATGGTTTGCAGCTATTTATTGGTTAATTTAGAAAATGACTTTGATAAAGAGTTAGCTAAAGTCAATTACACTAAAATTTATCAAACTAAAGTGGGCGAACAAGCAACCTATGTCTTACCCGATGGGACTATTGTGCAGTTAAATACGAACAGTATGTTAGAAGTTGCTTATAGCAAAGGGCGCAGGCAATTATTACTCAATAAGGGGGAAGGGCGTTTTAACGTGGCAAAAGATGTATCGCGTCCATTTAGTGTTATGGCGGGTGATAAGAGCTTTACTGCGTTAGGCACGGTATTTAATGTACAACGCAATACTTCATCAGATTTAGAGCTCGTGGTTACCGAAGGCAAGGTGATGATCACCGATCCAAGTGTCGCGGTTGATGCTAACGACTTTAAAGCGTACCAACTTGCTGACAACAGCACACAAAAAATTCGTCAAATTAATGCAAATATTGTTACTTCTGGCGAAAAAGCGGTTATTGAACAAAGTATAACAAAACCAATAACGCAGCTTTCTGTAGATGATGTACAACGTGACTTAGCATGGCAAAATGGGATGTTAATTTTTAACGGGGAGCAATTAGGTGACGCTTTAAACGAGGTGAGTCGCTATACCGCTACGCGCTTTAAATTATCATCTGCAGAGCTTGCTAAAATTAAAGTGGCAGGCGTATTTAGAGCAGGCGACGTAGCTGGCTTACTTGAGAGCTTACAAACTAACTTTTCAATTGACCATGAACGTTTAGGCGAGCATGTGGTAAGTCTTAAATACCAGACAAAATCATAAGTAGCAGCTATGCAAATCAAACATATGTTAGATAAAGTTGCATCTATAAAGATCACACGTAAAAAAAACATTAAAAAAAAGAAACAAAACCATAGAGGATTTTTGTTTGTCAGTTGTTTATATAAGTTGCGCAGTAACCATACGCATTTATTGGGTGGTTTAAGTGTGCTTGCCCCTGCGATTTTTAGTATCAGTGTGCAAGCCACAACTCAAACCACTGGGCAAATGGTGCAATTTGATATAAAAGCGCAGCGAGCAGATAAAGCCTTAATTGAATTTGCTAAGCAAACCGAGCAAACCGTGGTGTTTTCTTATGAGTTGGCAAAGCAATATGATGCAAATTCAGTATATGGATTTTATACCCAGCTAGATGCATTAGCAGCATTGCTAGGTGGAACTGAGCTCGATGCGGTTGTTGATCAAAATGGATTACTGAGTATAAAACTCAAACAAATCAACAGGAATGATAACAACATGATGAAGCTTTCAGCGGTCAGTGCAGCCATATTACCCGCGTTACTTGCGGTAAATTCACAAGGTGTCAGTGCAGCACAAGAAGTTGCTCAAGAAAAAATTGAAAAAATTGCTATTGTCGGTAGCCGCGTAGCAGGGCGTTCAGTTGAAGATTTACCCGTTCCAGTAGATATTTTAAGTGCTGAAGCGCTTGAAAACACAGGCCAAACCGAAGTTGGCCGTATGTTACAGTCTATTGCCCCTTCATTTAACTTTTCAAGCTCGTCAATTAGTGATGGTACCGATGCATTAAGACCTGCCACACTGCGTGGTTTGGGTCCAGATCAAACACTCGTGTTGATCAACGGTAAACGTCGCCACCAAGCAAGTATTATTCATATCAATACATCAGTAGGACGTGGTACTGCGGGGACTGATATGAATGCAATTCCAGCCTCTGCTATTAAACGCATTGAAGTACTGCGTGATGGCGCTGCGGCTCAATATGGCTCTGATGCAATTGCCGGTGTTATTAATATTGTTCTTAAAGATGGTAGCGAAGGCGGTAAAGCGGCTATCAATTATGGTCAATATTCAGAAGGTGATGGCGAAACGATTAATGTTGATTTTAATAAAGGCTTTGCGCTTGGCGATAACGGTTATTTAAATGCAACAATTAATTACCGCGACCGTTCGCCAACTAACCGTGCTGGTTTACATGGCTCTTGCCAATTCTACGGTTGTACAGAGCTAAGTGACGGTACTTTATTAGCTGGTGATCCGCGTGAAGTGACCGCAGACAGAGATACATTTAGAATTGGTGATGCCGACTCTCAACAGTTTGGCTTAACAATTAATACTGGTTATGAGTTAGGTGATGGCGAGCTTTATGGTTTTATTACTTACTCGACGCGTGATAACGAATCGGCTGCGTTTTTCCGTCATAATGCAAATGCGGGCGGTAACCCAGTACTACAAGATAACGATGCGACAATTCCGTTAGGTTTCTTACCAAAAATAAACACCACTATCGATGACATTTCCTATAACTTCGGTTATAAAACACAGTTTGATAATGATGCAAGCCTAGACTTATCTTACACTTACGGTGAAAACAGTATTGATTACACAACAAGTGACACAATTAATGCTTCATACGCTAACTTTTTACGTTATGACCAAGGGTTAAGTGCTGCAGATATTCGTACAACAATCCCTCGTGAAGCATATGCCTATGGTATGGAGTTATCACTGCAAACCATCAATCTTGATTTTACGCAAAACTTTGATGATTACTCTTTAGCGATGGGCGCCGAAATTCGTACTGACGAATACCGTATTTTAGAAGGTAATGAATACGCATACCGCGATTACGATACAAATAACGGGGTAAGTATTTACAACGGGTTAAGTGGTGGTGTAGGGAGTGAAAACGCATCTGGTGGCACGCAAGGTTTTGGTGGTTCATCTCCTGCTTCATCTGTTGATGAGTCGCGTGATGTCATTTCATTCTACATAGACGCTGAGGCATATGTAATAGACGATGTCATTTTATCGGGCGCACTTCGCTACGATAACTACAAAGGCTTTGGTGATACTGTTAACTTTAAACTAGCGGGTAACTGGTCAGTTACTGAGGATATTTCATTACGCGGTGCATTAAGCTCAGGCTTTAGAGCCCCGTCTATGCAACAGTTATACTTTAATAACATTAGTACGCAGTTTGTTGTCGGTCCAAATGGTACATTGGTTGCTGAAGAAGTGGGGACATTCAGAAATGATTCAACACTTGCGCAAAGTTTAGGTATTCCAAAACTGACAGAAGAAAAATCTCAAAATCGCAGTTTAGGTATCGTGTATAACGTAACAGATAACATTAACGTGACGGTTGATTACTACTCGATAGATATTGACGATCGTATTGTTATCAGTAATCGTTTAGGCAAAGGGCTTTCTTCTAGCTTAGATGCCGCACTAGTTAGCTCTGGTGCCGGTGCGGGTCAGTTTTTCTTAAATGGTGCTGATACTGAAACACGTGGTATCGATTTTGTAGCAACATGGAATACAGAAGGTTTAGGCGGCACACTTGATTTTACACTTGCTGCTAACTTTACTAAAACTGATGTTGTGTCGTTATTTACACCAGCAGGTTCAGGTTTAGAAACGGTGCCGGTTGAAGATGTATTCTCAGATCAAGAAATTTCAATCATCGAAGAATGGCAACCAGAGGATCGTATTAACTTAAGTGCGCTTTATCAACGCGATGATTGGACGGTTAATTTATCGCTCAATCGCTTTGGTGAATACACGGTTGAAGATGGCGGCAGCCAAACGTATTCAGCAGAAATTTTGACTGATATTAAAGTGAATTACTTTGTTACAGAAGACCTATCTGTCAACATTGGTGCTAACAATTTGTTTGATGTCTATCCTGACAAAAACAAAATAGGTAATTCACGTTCAGGTACCATTGTCGATGCAAATGGTAATACTATTGTAAGTAGCCCTGGTGTATTTGAGTACTCACGCCGTTCAGCGCCATTTGGCTTTAATGGTGCTTATTACTATATCGGCGCAGAATACCGTTTTTAATAAATAACTCTCCCTTTGTTATTTAACAATCTAAGGGCCGAAAGGCCCTTTTTCCGCTTTGATCTGTCATAAAAATTTCACTGTTTTTTCAAGTTAAAATCTTTAATACTATCTGGACTAGACCAGATTGAGTGGAATAACTATGAATGATTATTTATTACTAACCCCAGGGCCGCTAAGTACTTCTGATACTGTAAAAAAAGCGATGCTAAAGGATTGGTGTACGTGGGACGATGAATATAACCAAGGTGTAGTTCAGGCAATTAGAGCTAAGCTGGTGGCACTTGCTACGGCACATCCAGGTTACACCAGTGTGCTAATGCAAGGCAGCGGAACAGCGAGTGTAGAGTCTGCTCTTGGTAGCTTAATAAAAAGCAGTGATAAATTGTTGGTTATTAATAATGGGGCGTATGGTGAGCGAATAGGCGAAATTGCTGCCTATTTGAATATTAATACACACATTATCAATTACACCGAAACCCAACTACCAAATGTAACTGATATTGAAGCTGTTTTACTAAACGATTCTGATATTACGCATATAGCAATGGTTCACTGCGAAACAACCACGGGTATGTTAAACCCAGCCGAAGCAGTGGGACAGTTGGCCAAAACGTATAACAAGGTGTTTGTTTTAGATGCAATGAGCAGTTTTGGTGGGATCCCTTTCGATTTGGCTGATTGGCATGTTGATGTGATGATTAGCTCGGCTAATAAATGTATTCAAGGCGTACCGGGTTTTGGTTTTGTGATTTGCAAACACCATCTTTTAGCGCAAAGTGAAGGCGTTTCACGTTCCCTTTCTTTAGATCTCTTTGCACAGTGGCACTGTATGGAGAAAAACAATGGTAAGTGGCGTTTTACTTCGCCAACTCATGTTGTACGTGCTTTTTATCAGGCATTAGTCGAACTTGAAGAAGAAGGAGGGATCACAGAGCGTTATAAACGTTACAAGGAAAATCAGCATATTCTTGTCAAGGGAATGAAAAAGCTTGGTTTTTCTCCTTTATTAGATACGTCAGTGCATTCACCGATTATTACCTCGTTTTTATCACCAACAGGACAGGATTACGACTTTAAAACGTTTTATAATGCACTAAAAAACCAAGGGTTTGTGATTTATCCGGGTAAAGTGTCGGATGCGGATTGCTTTCGTATTGGTAACATTGGCCATGTATTTGCAGCTGATATGCATCGCTTGCTTGACGCCGTAGCAAGTAATCTTTATTGGCAAGATACAGTATAAATTGAGTAATAAAAGCGATATTAGAAGTATCGCTTTTATTGGCCTTCGACAATCATTTCAATAGCATTGTGTAACCAATATTCAATATTATGATCAACCAATTTTTGTTGCTCATCAAAACGTTGACGCACTACTTTTAAGCATGGTGTACCACTGTTTTTTTCAAGCATCTCGCAGACATCGTCAGGAAGCACCGTTACGCTAATAATACTCTGTTCTTTTACTACATTTGTTGCATACTGTTTGGCCATGATCTCGGTAATTGAGCTATTTAACGAATACTTATTAAGACCGTCAAAGCGCTGTGCATCACAAAAAATGTCTTCAAACATGACTGCACGATTGTCTAAGCTACGCACACGTTGTAGATGATATAGACTCTGTGCGCTAAAGATATCGGTAAAATTAATATTATCGATTTTGTTCGCACTCACTAAACGTGTTTGTGCTGTGAAGCCTTGCTGCTTAGCAAGTTCGTAGAAGTTAACTTTTGTTGCGGGATGCCATTTTAGTTTATGTGGAGTGACAAACCAGCCTTTTCGTTTTTGACTATAAATTAATCCTTCCGCTTCTAATCGGATCAATGCTTCACGCACAGTGATCCGTGTAGAATTGAAGTGTTCTTGTAAAGCCCGCTCTGAGGGCAGCTTACTGCCCGTAGCAATTTCGTCTTGCTGGAGTAGGGTGAGGATATAATTGCGAATTTCTTGAAATAAAAGCATAGTTTTATGTTTACCGTTCATTGATTTGAGGTGTGAATAATTAACCCATCTCAAACGACCACTGTTAACGCTTATAGCATTCAGTTTATATCATTAAATCAGTATGTTAATAAATATCTTAACCAAAATTTAGGTTAATTATTTGCCAGCTTAGTTTAGGGTCAGTTTATCTTTCTAGGTTAAATTTTTTTGCGTATGCACTAACGTGCTGTAAGTGCAGCTCAATTTTTTGTAACCAGTATGACAGAGCTGATGTAACCATGTCTGGATCTTTACCTGCATCATCGAGATGACGTAATGTAAGTAAATCTTCAAAGTCAGGTTGGTTTTCAAAAACCTGTTGCTGATGTTTTGTTAATCCATTTCCTTGTTGCTGTAGTGTTTTGCGACTTGCGGTTGACAGTAAAGCACGATAGCACTTTGAAGTTGACACCAAATAACGCTTGGCCTGCACATGATATTGCACCATCCGGACCACTGCATGGCTAAAATTGTGAGCTTTTAAAAAATCAGCTCCAAGCTGGCTATGATGAATGTAGCCTTGTTGATTCATATCTGATTTTTGCTGGTGCTGTGCAATTAAGTGGCCAATATCATGTAAAAATGCGGCAATTACAATATCATCCTTGTGACCTTGGCGTTGCGCTAATGAGGCACATTGTGCACCGTGAGCAAACTGCGAACAGGCTTCATCGTAGTGAATATTACCGTAAGTGAGATATAAAAAACTAATTTCTGCTACTGTTGAAGCAATGGCAGGAAAATCTTGTTTAGACATTGTATATTACCTGAGTGATTGCGTGTCAACTTTTGCTGCACTACCGCTGAGTTTAGCTAAGTAGCAGTCGATTTTATGCGGTTGCAAGTTTAAATCTTCAGCCAACTCTTTACGGCGAATAGCATTACGCACAATATAGGCGCCAGCGGTACGAATAGGCTCTATTGGGAATTGCTTAAGCGGCTGATTTACTAATCCGCAGTGTTGCCATTGTGGATTATTATTAAGCACCATAGCTGAGAGTATTTTTGCGCCTAAATAAGATTGAACAATACCATTACCAGAATAACCACCTGCATAAAGCACGTGCGGATGTGCGTTTAAATGCCCGAAAAAAGGAAAGCCAGTGGCACTTCTGTCAGATGGCCCAGTCCATGTGCGTTCGATAGGCAGTTCATGCCCTTTGAAAAAATGAGCCAATGAGCTATTAAGTAATTTTTTATAGTGACTTGGTTGGTCAAATTTGGGGTGTACTTTATTGCCATAACTGAAATAATTTCCACCTTTGCCAAGCATTAAACGCCCATCTGAGGTGCTGCGGTAATAGTTAACAAAAGTGCGAGAATCAATAATTGCACTACCATGGTTTAATTTGAGCTGCTCAAGCACATCAGGTATTGGTTTGGTGATGATCATGTCACTTGAAACCAAGACGACTGAGCGGGAAAACTGGCTTTGTAAAGTGGGTAGCCACGCATTAACAGCAAAGATAAGGGTATTACAAACTAATGCCCCTTGATTGGTGGTGACATTTATTGGCTCATGTCCATGATGCTGTTTATAACGACAATGCTCAATAACATCAACCCCCATTTGTTGGGCAACACGCTTAAGCCCTCTGACTAATTTTGCTGGTTGGATACTGCCGCCATGAGCAGAAAAATGAGCATGCAAATTTTGTTTTGAGCCTGTTTGTAATAGTTGCTCAGCAGTGCACTTTTGCCAAGAATTGAGTTTAAATTGATCTAAACAATTCAAAGCGTTATCAAGCAAGCCCAGTTGTGCACGGTTAGAGGCGGTATAAAAACATCCGTCAATTCTGCAGTCACAGTCAATACCTTGTTCTTTTGTGAATGCGCTTATTTCATGCACGGCTAGTTCAGATTGCTTAACTAAAAATAGCGCGTTATCTAAACCAACGAGCTTAATTAGGCTAGGAAGCTTTGTTGACCAGGTTAGCATTGCGCCGCCATTTCGCCCAGATGCGCCTTGGCCGCATAATCCTTGCTCAATAATGGTTACTTTTTTTGTAGGGTGTTGTTGTTTAATATTAATTGCAGTCCAAAGGCCGGTGAACCCGCCACCAATAATGCACACATCAGTGTGGTGCCCTTGGGGTAATAAATGAAAAGGCGCAGCGGCCTCCTCATTTATAGCGCTATCAAACCAAAAAGGTTGATATGCCATTATGGGCGCTCTCCACGTGCAAGTCTTGCTTCAATTTGCATAAGAATAGGCTCAATATCAGCGAGTGAATCAATCACGTAATGTGCGCCACTGTAATAAAGTTGTTGGTAGGCTGTACGAGTAAGTTCATCTTGTTCGGTTTGTGAACATGCTTCCCATTGTGACTCTGTTAGGCCCACTGCATTGCCTGTTAATGCAACGCCGACTGTCCACATTCCGGCGTTTAAGCCTTCTGCAATACCAGGTGCTGAGTCGTCGACTTTAACGCAATGTGCGACATTGCTGATCCCCAATACATTTACATTTTCAAGGGCCATCCAAGGACCAGGGCGAGATCCCGCTGATAATTCATCGCTGCCCACGCTGTGATCGGGTTTATAACCATATTCAGCCGCCGCAACTTCTAATATATCCATAACTTGGCGAGGATAACCTGAGCAACTGCCTATTTTCAAACCTTGTTGCTTTAAGCGATTTAACACCGGTAATACCCCTGCAATTGGCATTGCTCGCTCAGCGACTTTGGCTTTTTGTAATGGCATAAAAGTCTCGTAAATATGATCAATTTGGTCATTACTCATAGGCGCACCAAACTGTGTTTGCCAACGCGCTTTAATATCGGCAAGTGATCCTAATGTTGCGATGTGATCCCATTTACCCATACCCATTGGAATGCGCGCTTCTTGTAAACTGATTTCGAAATTAAACGCGGTTTTAAATGCTTCAACAAAAATGGTGGTTGGAGCAACTGAGCCATGATCAACAACCGTGCCGGCCCAATCTAAAATGAGTGCTTCTAACTTTGTCATAATGTTCCTTAAATATTTATAGAGGCCAATGTTGGCGCAGGTGTTTTTTGTGTAGATAAACGAATTGAAAAGTAACTTAACGAGCACAGAACTAAAAACCCAGCCACAGTGCCGACCCAATAACTGGCGGTAATAAAGAAGTTCAGCCAACTGATTTCAGGCATTACAAAGGTGCGATAGAGTAAAATGCCCACAGAGCCTAAATATCCAGCAGAGTCGGCTAGATATATTAAAAAACCTGCGTTAGCTGTTGAACCAACGGCCGAAATCATTCGATCAAATAAGAAGCAGTTATAGGGAATGTAGCTAATATAAAGGCCTGCACCGAGTAACACCATCCAGGCTTTGGCGCTAAGTAATTGACTTTCAAAAGCCAAAGTGCTGCTTATAAGTAAGCAAGCGCCAAATAATATAAATGCATGATTAACGTAAAATGCGGTTTTATTATTTTTCACCAGTACCATTGCGCCCAAAGCGATTAGTACGATGAGTGCCATACGGATCCCCGCATAAGCAAAAATAGCAGGCTCTTGCCCGTACCCCAGTGCTTGCCATATTTCTGCTGCAAAGTTGTCACGAAAATCACGAAAGCCTGTAAAGAGTAAAAAGCTCAATATCAAAGCGCTGATACCAAACCAATAACGTTTAAAAAACTGCCAGCGTGCTTTGGCATCCATAGGTAAGCGCTGTTGACGGGCTTGCTGATCTGCCAAGGTTGGATCAGGTAATAATGTTAAACATTTAACACTCAGTAATAGTATCGGCAAAAAAAGCGCGCCGGTTGCAGCAGGCATCCACAGTTCAGGCACATTTAAAGTATCAATTAGCCATTTGCCAACACTTCTGACTAAACCAGAGGCGAGAATAAAGGTAACACTGAGCACCGCACCAAGAATTTCAGAGGTGCGTCTGCCTTCTAAAAAACTAAACACAATTCCCCAAATCATGCCAAGCGATAAACCGTTAAAAAACAGCCAGACAATATTAAAACCAACCGGTGTGATGGCAAATAAAATCAGCGATAATTCGGCACCCGCGATCATGGCAATGATCGCTAGACCGCGTTGTTGGTGACGCATTTCTGCAATGACCTTAACGCCTATAAACTTAGCGCATAGATAGCCTAAAACTTGTGAAAGAATTAAAGCTATTTTAAAGCTGACTTGCCAGCTAGGATCGTCAAACTCGGTGTAACTATTTGCAGTAAAGGGCTTTCGAAAAGCGTACATACAAAAGTAAGTCATAAACGCAGAGCTGGCGGCGAATAAAACAAAGCCAATACCGTGAGCACGTTTTAGCCATTGTGGTTGAGTAAACATAAAGCAGTCCTTTGCGGGGCATAGCCCCGCACAACATAAAGTGATCAGAATTGGTAATTAATGCCAATCATGCCACGCACACCGTAATATTCGACTTGCAGAGGGCGACTCTCATCGCCTAAGTAATATTTAAGTGGCTCGTTAGTTAGATTGTTTAACTCTAAATAGACTAATGCATTATCGTTAAGCTGATATGACGTAGTAAAATCAACACTGGTGTTATCGCCATAATAGCTATCAGACTGTGAGTTGCTGCCATGCTCTTCGATATATTCGCCTTTATAGTTAAGCGCAATTCGCGCAGCAAAAAATGAATCATCGTAGTACAAGGTAAAGTTATATAAGTTATCGGCTTGGCGTGAAATCGCGACCTTGTCAGCTCTGCCTAGGATGCTCATTTGTGAATCCATAAATGTAGCATTGACCATAACGCCCACACTTTCCAAAGCAGGATTAATAAAGGCTAAGTCACGATTAAAAGCCATTTCAACTCCAGCAAGCCATGCACTATCCCCATTTTCTGGGCGAATAATATTGACGCTACTTTTGTTGCCAAACTTACCCATTGAACTACTTTGAAAAATAGGGTCGCTGATATCTTTGTAGAACACCCCGGCAGAAATTAAACCGACTCTTTCGAAAAAGTACTCAGCCATAAAGTCGAGATTATTTGAATAAGTAGGATCAAGCTCTGGATTACCAGTAACAAGTTCGTTTTCTGCTTCTAAATAAGTTGCGCCAGGGGTAAGGGAGCCAAAATCAGGACGAGAAAATGAGCGAGTTAACGCTAAGCGATAGTTTGTTTGCTCATCAAAATGATAGGTAAGGTGCAATGCTGGTAACACAGAGAGATAATCGTTACTTGCGCTGCTAGGGATGACTTTATCCTCGTCGGCTAAATACAGGTAACCGTCAACTTTCGTATCGGTTTGTGTTAACCGTAATCCACCTAACATTTCCCACTGGCTATTAAAGGTATAAGTTGCCATTGCGTATAACGATGCGTGCTGTTCACTCACATCAAAATTACGACCAAGTGCACCGCCATTTTCGATTAAAGCAGACTCACTCTTATCAAGTACAAATTTTTCTTTATTTTTATTCCAAAATTGTGCCAAAGCATCAGTTGCGGCAACCTGCGAAAATTGACTTTGATAGTCAACATTTAGCTCATTTAAGTAGCCATTTCTGCCTGGTTGGTCTGACAAACTAAAGTCACTTAACGTAGGTGCTACGCCATACTGAGCTTTATCCCATGCGTAAAACTCATCACTAAAACGCGCTACGCGTTCTTTATCACGATATTTAGCACCTACTTTTAATATTAAATCGCTGTCTAGTTGCCATTCAAAATCTGTGCTGGCGACAATTTTATCTTTTTCGTTAACGAATACTTTATAAAGCTCTACCCAAGAGAGCTTTGCTTTACTGGGATCGAATGAAAACCCATTGGGTAAGTGATTACTGATTGCATTCCAAGGATCGCTGCCGTTATCAACCGTGTTATAGGCATAATTTTTACCCGTTCCACGGTCTTCTAGCCCTTGATAGCCGACATCTTTTTGATCAAATCGCACGACAAAATAGCTGTTGTCATCGGTATTAGGCGTATCACCATAACGAAACTCGTTTTCGTAACTAGAGAGTTTCCATGAGAGGGTTTTGTCGTAACCGAAGTAGTGCTCACCGGCAATCTCGAAACCTGTCATTTCAGTAATTAATTCATTTCGAATATGTTGTACTTCTGCGCGGTTTTTATCAAAACGCATGCGGTGTTTATAATGCGTTTCATCATCTATTAGTGTGCCATACATAGCTGTAGCACTTAATGTTCCTTGTTCGAGCTGATATTCAATAGCACCATTGAGGCCATAGGTTTCGCGTGTACCCGTGTAATCACGTAGCTCTAATCGATAAATACCTAAGCCGTCATTACCACGACGAGGTTCATAGTTATCAGTGGCCCAATCTCGTTGCCAAGCGGTCGCATTAATTAAGAACCCTAACTTGTCATCAAGGAGTCTATCTCCGTAAAGTACATTAGCGGAGTAATTTGTACCATCAGCTAATTCATTTTGGCCAATAGCAAGATTGGTATTAAATACAAAATCATCGGGTGCTTTTTTGGTTACAAAGTTTACGTTGCCGCCAATCGCATCGCCTTCAATATCAGGTGTAAGTGCTTTAGATACCTCAACAAATTCAATCAGTTCGCTGGGGAAAAAGTCAAATGCAGTGGCGCGGCTGGTGGTTTCTTCCTCGGCGGTGGGCAAACGATCGCCATTTATACTTGCAGAGCTCCACTGTGCTGGTAAACCGCGAACGGCAACAAAGCGACCTTCGCCTTGATCTCGCTCAATTGATACACCAGGAATACGTTGCACAGCTTCGGCAGCATTTCTGTCGGGGAGTTTACCAATCCCATCTGCAGAGATTATATTTTTAATGCTTTTAGCATTTTTTTGGTTATTTGCAGCGGCCATTTCACCACGTTGAATTTGTCCTACGGCAATAATTTCTTCAATAGCATTGTCGTTCGTTACTGCAAAGAGAGTGATTGGTTTTAGTTTTTTTACCTCATCTTCTGCGATATTTATATCAATTAAATAAGGTTGATACCCTAAGTAAGATACTTTTAATTGATAACTACCCGCATCAAGCTTAGGTAGTTCAAATTGGCCTTGATAGTTGGTAACCGTACTTTTATCAGTGCCTACAATGCTAATTAACGCACCTGATAAATGTGTTTTGTTATCTTTTACTGTACCTACAAATGTTGCGTTTTGAGCTATGGCATTACAAGTGATGAATAACGGGCTGGTACACAGTAATACTGCCGTTGCTATTGCGTGTCGTTTTATCATTAAATGAACCTCATGTTTTCTGGTCTAGTCCAGATTGGTGAGGTTCATAATAGAACGCTATTTTTACAAAGATGTGACGAAAAAAATTTAAATCAAAAAAAATGAAAAAAAATAGTATTTAATCTGAGCTCTGGTTAAGAGATTTACTAACATATTGAATCATGGTGATATTTAAATTTATTTTCTCTAGC
Source organism: Pseudoalteromonas sp. SG45-5 (assembly GCF_014164085.1). Taxonomy (NCBI): domain Bacteria; kingdom Pseudomonadati; phylum Pseudomonadota; class Gammaproteobacteria; order Alteromonadales; family Pseudoalteromonadaceae; genus Pseudoalteromonas; species Pseudoalteromonas sp. SG45-5. Next base: position 96,151 of record NZ_JACJEM010000010.1, read on the forward strand.
CTGAGATTTTTAGTGAAAACAAGGCGAATTTACGCGTCAATAGCGGGCCTATTGCAAGTAAATTCAACGCAGTTAGCGCTGAAAATAGCTGCTCGAGATAGATTTATTATCCAGAGTTCAGATTATTTAAAGTCTGTTAAATAAGATTAATCGTGGCGGGAAGGTGGCAAAACAGTTGATGTTTTACCACCGAAAGTAAACAAGCCTAACGTTAGATAATAAATTTATCTAACCTTAGGCTTAGATTGAATAATTAAACCCAATCGTACTAGGGCGTGTTGATCTTTGTGGATTGAAATTTGTTCAATCTAGGGGCGATTAAATCGCGGCGCGAGGTTTGTAACCTAGTGGGCTAAGTAAAAACCGAGCAACAAAGAGTTAATCGTCCCTAGAA
>NZ_JACJEM010000110.1:0-2144 GCF_014164085.1 Pseudoalteromonas sp. SG45-5
AGGCTAAAGCACTTCCGTGCTATAGCGACAAGGTACGATAAATTGAAATTACAGTTTGAGAGTATGTTAGCGCTGGCATGTGCAATGATTTGGCTACCAATGTGAAAGATCAACAGCCCCTAATATTAGGTTTAAAATATGCCTGCTGAAAAATAGCCGGCCCCTAAACCCAAGCACCCCATGGAAACGACTCTAATTAATTTTAAGACTTTAGATATTTTGTATATATCTTTACCTTTGAGTAATGAGTCAACCATATGGTCTTGTCCAACAAGAGAAAAGAATATAGATAAACTTAAAAGGCCTAAAGAAATATAAACATCGTTCCCCATCTCAACCGCCTTTAATTGTACAAGTATAATAATTGCACCAATTACAGCCGATGAAAGCCACGCATACTGTTTTAACAATTCAAAATGAAGCTCTGTAGTGAGGGTTTCATTCTTAACTCTGTTTTTATTAACCGTATCAAGTTCGCTATTTTCTTCTAATTTTATTGCTTCCATATTGAAATAAAACTCCGATGTGTAATTTAAATCTAACGAGCCTTCAGGTTAACTCGTTTTTTATCTATTTCTTTGATAAACAAACCATAGCTGAGTTCCTATTTTGCTTCAATCGATTACTGTATTTTATGCAGAATATAAAAAAGAGTTTGGTGTTGTTTTAATTGGTGTTTTGGAACGGATACGGGTGTTTGAGTGGCTTATTAGTTGAGATAAATACCATGCAAGGTGATAAGGGCTTACCACCATTGCTTAATAAGCCGTTGTCATCGACCCATTGGCTAACTATTTTAATCTTCATTTTGTGGATACAGCTTAGCCGTTTGCGCGATTCCTTATTTATAAACTGTACTTGCCGCCCCGTTTTTGTTGATTTTTTTGTAATAATTAGGATGAGTGTCTTGTTTATTTGACGCCATAGTCTCTTGTTAGCACTAAATACTTTAAAGCGAAAGATACAATAACCCCTAAAAAGTAAATTGTGATAAATTCTAAATCTGATGCATATCCCACGTTCATTTCGCCAGTCAATTTGTTAAAAAACGACCAAAGCGCTTCTGATAAGGGGACAAAAATAGAGAGGTTGAACCACATAAAAGTAACAAAAGAAGGTATACCTATATACCAAAAAATGAATAACATAATTTTCAGAAAACATTTCATAAAACTGTTAACTTCCCATATGATTCAATGCTTGTACTTGGAATTTTTGTTTTTCCCGAACTTTTAATAATTGAGCTAAAAGTTCTAAAGGGCCTTCTGGATGAATTCTGAATTGCCCTCGCTTAACTTTTTCACAAAACGTTGAGTCATCGATTTTCTTATCTATTGCGTATAAAGCGAACCAATCTGCTTTATCTGAAAATAAGTCTCTTAATGGCCCAAGAAGCCCACCAGATTGTCTATCGATAATGTAATACACTCCTGTAGGGATGGGCCCCTTACTCGGTATACAAATCGATAGCTTTTTATTTCTATGCGCTTCTAAGCCCGAATATGCATCAAATGTAGATGCTCCGCACTTTAGAGTGCTCATAGGTTGATCATTAAGTTTAAATGTACAATTAATCACGATAATTCCTTTTAGTGCTAACGAGCCTGTAGATTAACTCGTTCTTTTATTTGTTTTTATTGATAAACAAACCATAGCTGAGTTCCTATTTTGCTTCAATCGATTACTGTATCTATACGCAAAATATAAAAAAGAGTTTGGTGTTGTTTTAATTATTTTTAGGGAGGATTACCGTTACAGGTGTTTGAGTAGCTTATTAGTTGAGATGAATACCATGCAAGGTGATAAGGGCTTACCACCATTGTTTAATAAACCGTTGTCATCGATCTATTGGCTATCTATTATAATTACGGTTTCAGTAGCAATTAGGATGGGTGTCTTCCTAATTTTGTTGGGATGACTGTATAAAATAGATAAGCGCTTTGATATTAGGGTCTGTTGAACTTTCAAGGTTAAATTTGCAGCAGTCTGTTTGGTATTTAGGTAAGGCAGAGCCTATGCAGTGTGGTTATTCCCCATAAATGGGCGATAACGTAGCATTAATGCCAAACAGGCGCTGCCCAAAGGGTTCTTCCTAGGGGCTATTTACTCTTTGTTGCTCGGTTTTTACTTAGCCCACTAGGTTA
>NZ_JACJEM010000111.1:0-2029 GCF_014164085.1 Pseudoalteromonas sp. SG45-5
TAAACTCTATCTTCAAGCAAAATTGATTTTAGCTTCGACCACAACTTATCAGTGAGCATTAATCGGGGCATGGTAATCTCGTAAGGTTTGTTTTTGGCGAAGTAAATTATACGAGATTACCGCTTGCGCACAAAATTCAAACAAAGATCAACAGCCCCTAAATAATAACTAATTTAATATTACGGATTAATTAAAATGGAACCTACAAGCAGCTTAACCATATTTGAAATTGGCGCGATATTTTTATCAATTACCGCGTTACTCACCTATGTGAATCACCGTTTTATTGGCTTGCCAACAACCATTGTGTAATGGTTATTTCGATGGTGGTTTCTATTGCGGCTATATTTTTGGGCTTTTTAGGGTTTGATGATCTTATAGATTACGAAATGAGCTTGCTCGATCAGTTAGATTTTACTGAGGTTTTGCTTGATGGCATGCTTTCTATGTTGCTTTTTGCTGGGGCGCTGCACGTAAATGTTAGCGATTTAAGGCGCTATAAATTGCCAATAGGCATTTTAGCCTGTGTTGGTACGTTGCTATCAACGGTTATTATTGCTGGCGCACTTTATTTAGTACTTCCTTTGCTTGGTTTTGATTTAGCGTTTATTTGGTGTTTACTGTTTGGCGCATTAATTTCGCCAACCGATCCTATTGCGGTAATGGGAATTTTACAATCTGCGGGTGCGCCTAAAAGTATTGAAACCGTGATTGCGGGTGAATCGTTGTTTAACGATGGTATAGGCGTGGTTATTTTTGTGCTTTTATTGGGTGTTTTATCAAGTGGTGATATTCCTACAACTTATTATGTAGCACACACGCTGGCGGTTGAAGTCGGTGGCGGTATTGTTTTTGGTTTGGTATTAGGTGGTATTTTATATTACTTACTTAAAAGCATTGATAGTTACCAAGAAGAAGTACTACTTACTTTAGCGGGCGTTATTGGTGGTTATGCACTGGCTAGCCATTGGCATTTGTCGGGCCCACTTGCAATGGTAATGATGGGGTTAATGGTGGGTAATCATGGTCGTAGTATGGCTATGAGCGACAAAACACGCCATTACATTGATTTGTTTTGGGAACTGATTGACGAAATTTTAAATGCTATTTTATTTGTACTCATAGGGCTTGAAGTCGTCATGATTGCATTTTCGAGTAATTTATTTATTGCTGGTGGCTTAACTATTTTGATAGCGTTACTCGCACGTTTAATTGTTGTGGGTATAACAACCACTACATTTAATAAGCAATTAGAGTTGCCATCTGGCGCATGGAAAGTTTTAACCTGGGGTGGCTTGCGCGGTGGTATTTCGGTTGCACTGGTATTGCAGTTACCTGATGGGAACGAGCGCGATATTTTATTGGCTCTCACTTATGCGGTTGTGGTGTTTTCTATTTTAATTCAGGGTTTGAGTATTGGTAAAGTAGCCAAAACTATCCGTTAAATATAATTTTTTAAAAGCGTGTGAAATAGCTGTATTTCACACGCTTTTTATTTCCTCTTATAAAAACAAAAAAGGGAAGGAACTAACAGTCCCGAATTCAGGTTCAATGTAATAGAGCCATACCACGTCAATAAAAATACTTTTATGCGATGGCAGAAAGCCTAATTCTAGAGCCACGAAGGGGGCGAAGTGTTCCTCGTTCAGTAAGCAGCGGTACGCTAGAAATAAAAAGCCGTTCACCTTAAGTGAACGGCATTAGGGGAATACGAGTTTATGATTTGTTTTACAAAACGTGTCTTCTGTTTTTAAAGTAGAGCGGACACGTTTAAATACATAACCTGAATCTCGTTTAAGAAATTGAACTAAATGCCTGTTCCGAGATCCGATCTTTCGACCAAGAACGATTGGATAAACAAGGAACATGCATGATTAAATTAGTTTGCGATGTCGATGATTTTAGCAAAGTATTTATACCCCAATGGAAAAAACAATTACTCGAAGATGGCACCCAAAAACGTCAGCGAGCAGGGCGTATGACGACCAGTGAAATTATGACTATTGTTATTAGTTTTCACATGTCACAT
>NZ_JACJEM010000112.1:0-1933 GCF_014164085.1 Pseudoalteromonas sp. SG45-5
CGTTTGTCTTCTCGTATACAATGCCCAGTTAGTTCAACAAGTTCAAGGTACGATTTAAGCTCAAATGGGAGCCCTTTTGGCATAGTTTGACGTGGCATGCCTGCAAAGCGGAGTAATTGTTTTGGTTGCTTGCCTTCTTTTGCGCATATTAGCCGTACTTGAGCACTGGTATGGTCTGATTCTGCTGGTGTCCTTGCCATTTTGGCTCTGATGGGGTTTAAATCTACATACGCCATGCAGGCCGCCAATGCAGCTTCATCCAATAATGCTTGTGATGTAAAACGTCCCTCCCAAAACCTGCCAGTGCAGTTATCTTCTTTATTTGCTCTGCGGGCTATGCTTTCATTTAATAATCGCATAAACCAACTAATACTTGATAGACGCTCTCGATATTCCTTTACCGTTTGATTAAAAAAGATAAGTTCAGCTTTACTTAGCTTTTCACCTTGTATGTATTTTTGCGTGAGTACAGTGCCTTTACAAAGTTTATGCCAGCGAATAACAATTGCTTTGTCATTCAGCCGATTCGCTTTTTTATCATCAACATACAGGACTAAATGGGTGTGGTTACTCATAACAGCATAAGCACAGACGTCAATACAAAACACCTTAGCTAACTCAAGCAGTTTGTCTTCAACCCACCCTCTGCGGTGTTCGTAAGATTGACCAGTAAAATGGTCTTCGCCACATAAAAATGCACGGCGTACACAGCGTGAAATACAGTGGTAGTATTTTGTATCAACCAAACTTACTTGACGCTTTCTTGCTATAGCCATAAGACACCCTGCTTGTTTTTTGCACTGAACAAAGCCTAGTACTTAGTTCGCCAAACTGCAAAAATTAGGGTGGGTGTCACTGTTAGTTGTCGGTTATAATGTGTAGCGGAGCGAAGCGTAACCCACTGTTTTAGTTCCGTTTAAGCAACTTGTTATACATTAATATCGATATCCTTTAAAACTTCATTTCTAATTTGTTTGTAAAACAGACCAGAACTTTTTGGATTATCAATTGTAGTTTCTTTTACTACTTTCATTAGTTCCATAGATACAGTTATCCGTCTTTCTTCATCACCACTGATTAAATTAAAACCTTTGAGTATCGATTGCATGGATAGAAAACTACCTGTAAAAAGTTTATTCGCATCAGGCGGTCCACTGATTTCATCCGACGAGTTTTCACGAGCTCGATCGATATATTTAATAACGTTTTCCTCTACCATCTGAGCTGAATGTATATACGTTTTATCTCTAGAAGCTAATATAAACAAAAGAGTTATTTCCATTAACGGTGATCTAAAAGACATAAATAAATTTGCAGCATCACTTTTATTAAAATTGGCTTCAACTGCTTTTTGCTGCCTAGTTGTGTCATAACGATCGTAATCATTCAATAACGTTTCTAAAGATGAAGACACCTGCGATACTGTAGTTTCATTCGTACTCATCTTTTCTTCGAAGGTAGATGCAAATCTAGTTAATTCATCGCTTATAGTCGAAATATGCTCTAACGATTGAGACTCAATTTTTATACTCTTAATTACTTCATTGAGAACTGAAATTTGATTAGAAACTGTATCCGTCTTATTCTTTTGGCTAATTGACTCTCCGTATGTGTAGCCGATTGCAAGCACCGCTAAAATTATAGAAATTAAAGTCCCTGCAAATGAAACATAAGTAAGAGCACTTCCGCTTGTAGAATTAACAAATGAAACATACCAAATAGATCCTTGAACTATTGATGCAATAATAAGTACAAATACCCACTCTCTCGTGGAAAAATTTTGATTAGACATATGCCTCCAATTAAATAATGTATAACGAGCCTGTAGATTAACTCGTTTTTTTATTTATTTTTATTGATAAACTAACCATAGCTGAGTTCCTATTTTGGTTCAATCGATTACTGTATTTTATGCAGAATATAAAGTGGGAGT
>NZ_JACJEM010000113.1:0-1704 GCF_014164085.1 Pseudoalteromonas sp. SG45-5
GTAATGTCCCGTTGGATTATTAGCCCTTCGCTTTTCGTTTTTACTAAAATGATTATGTCATCAGCGTAACGTGCAAACTTAAGGCGTTTGTAGGTTAACTTCTTATCTAATTCATCGAGTAAAATATTGGAAAGTAAAGGGGATAATGGCCCACCTTGAGGGACTCCTTTGGTTGACTCAAACCACAGACCCGTTTCGCGCTCTGCGATCCCCGCTCGGAGGTATTTACCAAGTAGGTGCATGAGTGCTTTGTCTTTGACTTTACGACCAACACGATTCATCAGCATGTCATGGTTTACTTCATCAAATAACTTAGACAAGTCAATATCAACTGCTGTTTTATAACCTTGTTTAACACAAGATTGAACATGATTTACTGCTTGGCTGGCTCTTTTATGAGGGCGATAACCATAACTATGTGGTGAAAATAGAGGCTCAAAGTAAGGGCTAATCACTTGAGCAATAGCTTGTTGGATCACTCTGTCGATAACAGAAGGGATCCCAAGCATTCGCTCACCGCCATCGGGTTTGGGTATCATCACGCGTTTGACTGGCAAGGGTTGATAAGTGCCGCTAAGTAATTGCTGTTTAATACCCAGCCAATGTAACTTAGCGAAGTCATTAAATTCCTCAATACTCATATTATCAATACCCGCAGCCCCTTTATTGCGCTTAACATGTTGCCATGCTGCACCAATATTGTGGTTGCTCAGTACCCTTGCCATCAGGTCACGATCTGTTTGGTTGTATTCATTCGAGGTATTATTCACAGTCGAACGCTGTTCATCACTATCACAACACGGTGATCTATGTGAATTCAAGTTCATTTGTAGTATCTCCTCTGGTTAAGATGTTTAGGCCTTCACCGTGTCCCCTCCATTACGATGGGCGTTTGGCTACTATGCCGTCTGCTGACTTCTGATAAATCACTCTAGCGATTACTCGATAAAGCGCGTCGGAACTAACGCTTGTTTACTGCTATTTCGCTCGCTGTAGGTCGCAGCAACCAAAGCGCCAAGGGTTGAACAACCAGTCCCTAACTGGTAATCTCCAAGCGTTAGCGCGGATGCGTGTTTATCAGATCTCCCCGAATAAGGTGCATCGACTTTCTCTGCACAACTGCATCATTTACGGTGGCCGTTAGATCACATGACTTCGCTATCTTGTGCTAGCTCGTCTCCAGCCTACGCCTCATATGATGTTTTTGTTCATCAGCTCACAGATTTGCTAGCGGCTTCCTCTAGACTATCTCTCGCGATTTAGCCCTTGCCATTCGCTAGTAGTTATCGTTTAATAACAGTGTGTTATTTAAACGGTGATCTTCCTACAGAGGACTTTCACCTCATAAGTCAATGCCCATGTCGGGCGTACACAAGAACTTCAAACGGAAAAAATACAGTTGGCTGTTTCACTCCGTTCACATTATAGCCAACTATATTTTTCCGCTTAAGCGGACGTTGAGGCTGTAGAATTACTCTTTTTAGGAACGTATTCTACTATTTCAAATTGATTGCTTTTTAACCTTGAACCCATCTGTTCGCTGTGATCTAATAGATATTATTCACCCACGGTAAACTGCTATGGCTAACTACAAGCCTGACTTATCCTGTCAAAATAAATTCATTCCTATCAATTTCGCTGAGCAAATTCTGCCTGGCACTTTTGAGTATGCCCTTTGTTATATTGTCGAAAATAAACTCGATT
>NZ_JACJEM010000114.1:0-1625 GCF_014164085.1 Pseudoalteromonas sp. SG45-5
CAAGGTTTAGTGTCATTGAAAAATATTTGGATCAATATTCATTACGGGAGATGAACCGCCCATTGCGGACCCGCATGATGGGTGGTGTGGGGGCTGGAGGTTAGAGACCTCCGGCTACCCGATTATGTGCTTTTGGAATTATTTTTCACCCAGTTTATAATTGAGGGGTAGAGATCCGTAATTTTTTCTTTAGTGGATTTGTTGTTATACAAACGGATTAGCTCATTATTAAAAGCTTTAAATTGGTAAAAGCCCTTCTTGTTTATCATAAAATCTTCAGTATATTTTTTTATAAATAGATACTCTTGCTCAGAATAATTTTCCATTGCGTATAAAGAGACTAGTGACCATGTCATATATTCATTAAAGATTAAATAAGGTTTGTTATATCCACCGCCTTTATACCACGGTTTTAAATCGACAAAAGCAGCATTAATATCATCGATATATTTATCAGAGGTTGGATTCACGTAGGTATGATCAATCTCAGTAAAAAATGAACGAGTGAACTTCATCGATTGAATTGATAAAGACTCCGTCTCGTTTTCATAACGGTTAGGAGCACTGATAAACATGATTGATTCCTTAAAGCCATTATTAGCATACATTCGAGCACTATTGTTCCCAGGCCCTAATGGAGAAAAGAAAACTTTATAACTTTGATATCTTGCAGGGAAATGAGACTCTAACCATCGCCAAATATTTTTTGGTTGAGCACCTTTTTGAAATACATGACTTAACTTTAAGTAATACTTTTCATGCTTTTTGTAAAATCTTTTGAAATCACTTTTTATTGCAAAGTCTTCTAACAAGGCGATATTTTCTTTAATAGCATCAACTGCACGAAACCCATTATATACAGATGATTTTGCTATTTTATCCCCATTAAAAACATACGAAGGGCCATTTTCAACAAATGAATAATAGTCAATTCCATCAAGTCTTTTAAAAAGTTCATGATCTTTAAAAGGTGAAAACCATGCTACAACATCTGAATAATATGTCCCTTTCGAGTACATCCCATAATTCGTGTGATAAAATTTGTCAAATAAAGCTAATATAATGTTATTAAGTTCGTAAATTTCGGGTGTCTCAACACTGACTTTTCCAAGATGTTCTTGAATATAGTCTTTATTATAATGAACCGGATTTACCTGTATGTTGAATATCATTATTTTTACTTGTTGATCAAATTCTAAATGCACTCGTTCAATTTCGTTATCATGACCAGAAATAAAAATACTTTTATCATTATATTTAATTTCAGCCTTTGGGCTACTTCCCCAATAAGTTAAATTAATTGTTTTGTTTTCAGGTAGTGAATTAAAATCTAAACTCTGACTAAAGAAAACATCTGTAATCAGGGCGAAATCCGCACTTTTCAATGATATGTAATAATCACTAGCTTGAGCTCTGCCATTAGACAAAACTATTAAAACAAAAATTATATACTTCAATTTTAATTTATCCTTTGAATATTAAATCAGGCGATAACTGCACATAACGAGCCTGTAGATTAACTCGTTTTTTTATTTATTTTTATTGATAAACTAACCATAGCTGAGTTCCTATTTTGGTTCAATCGATTACTGTATTTTATGCAGAATATAAAGTGGGAGTTTGGT
>NZ_JACJEM010000115.1:0-1562 GCF_014164085.1 Pseudoalteromonas sp. SG45-5
CTTTTCACTGTACGTTAAACAGGCTTTGCTATACACGCACCATTTGGTTGGTGTGCTTACCTTCGCGAATGAACTATCGCATTCATTGAGCGCCGCCAGCATTTTACCTCTAAAGACTGTTGATAACGCTTTAACTGGGTATAAATAGCCTTTTTCTATTTCATGCCAGTGCGCTTTATTAAGCGTCCCTGCGGGTATCAAACAATGCAAGTGGATATGCTGACTTAAGTTCTGCCCACACGTATGCAGTACGCTTGTCATGCCTAACTGGCCATGCCTCTTTCGTTTCGCAAATTTACTCAGCGTTTGCCATGTGGCTTTGAATAAACACTGATACAACGCGTTTGGGTTATAGTGAGCAATGATATTCAACTCATGAGGGAGCGTAAAAACAAGGTGGAAATACCGACACGGTAATAAATCCTCTTGTTGTCTTTGCACCCATTTAGCCGTAGCTATGCCTTGGCAACGCGGGCAATGCCTATCTCGACAGCTACACCCAATTTGTTGTACTTCACCACAGTTATCACATTGCCACGCTTGATAACCGAGCTGACCTGTTCTGCATGATTGAAGATGTTGGCAGACTCGTAACTGCTGATAACTCATTATGTGGTGCTGCCGATAATTCCCAAGGCCAGAATTTAAAATATCAGCGAGGTGCAAGCCGCTCATTGTTTACCCCAACTTGCGAGTAAATCAATGCCACCATGCCCTAATTCAGGTAACCAGTGTAAGTAACTTTGCGTGGTTTTAATATCACTATGGCCGAGCTGATGTTGCAGTTGATGAAGAGGCATACCTGATTCAAGTTGATGTGTTGCATAAGCATGGCGTAAAGCATGAGGATTACAGTGCGCTAAACCACATGCCAGTGAATGTTTTTTCAATGCCTTTCTGAAGCTTGAGGGTGACATGGGTTTATCCATTAACCATCGAGAATAAAACATCCAGCCCGTTGGGTGATACATTTTCCAATAACAACGTAATTGATTCAGCACACTGTCTGATACAACCACATACCGTGACTTATCCCCTTTACCTTGTTCAATTAAAATGGTTTTACGCTGGCCATCTATGTTTTGCACTTTAATGCGCAGCAGCTCGCCAATACGTAAACCACACCCGTAACACACCACAATTAACGTTTTTAGTCGCATATCATCACGTGATAAATAGGTCGGTGCGCGCGACTTCGCTTTTGGCAGCACAATATCTAAGTTAAGTGGCCGGTGTAAAATATTCTTAAACAAGAACCAAATACTGTTTATCTGTACTTTTTGGCTTGCTCTAGACAGTTTACGAATAGCGGGATCGTTAAAAAAGGCATTAAGTTCGTCATCAGTAATCGAATCGAGCGGTTTATTAAAATAATGACTGAGTTTGAGTAAATGTTCACAGTAGCTTTTACATGTACTTTGCGAATAACCTCGATAGGCTATTTCTGTTTTGACTTGTTCAATGAGTGTATTCATGACTTACCTCCAAATATGGGATAACCCCAAGGTAAGTGTGGCTCAAATGGTCAGAATAGGATCTCCGCGTAGCGGCTTAGTTCAACA